>CAVKNR010000003.1:0-40763 GCA_963657575.1 Sodaliphilus sp. | reverse complement strand
CGCCGTCAACGTGACCGTACGCCATCTCAGCAGCATCCTTGTCGGTAAAGCGCGCCGTCTTGTGCGCGATCTTAAAGCGATCGTCCTCGGCAGCGCCTTGCGCGGCACCCATGCCGCGAATCTGCCAATAGTCCTCGGGCACAAACGCCATGCGCTCGCGTTCGCGCTCGACCACCAGGGCAAGCGTCGGCGTCTGCACGCGGCCGGCGGAACGCACGTTGCCAAAGCCGCCAAACTTGGCGAGCGTCAGGTAGCGCGTGAGCACCGCACCCCAAATGAGGTCGATGTGCTGACGGCTCTCGCCGGCGTCGGCCAGGTTCTGGTCGAGCGAGACAAGGTTATCGAAGGCCTGCGTGATCTCGGCCTTAGTAAACGAAGAATACTGGGCGCGGGCGACCGGCAAGTCGGGCGCCACCTCGCGCACCTTGTTGAGGGCGTCCGAACCAATCAGCTCGCCCTCGCGATCGAAGTCCGTGGCGATGATGACGCTGTCGGACTTTTTGGCGAGGTTCTTAAGCGAGCGGATGAGTTCCTTCTCGGCCGGCAGCTTAATGACGGGTGCCCAGGTGAGATACGGCAGACTCTCGAGCTTCCAGCCCTTGATGGAGATGCCGTCGGCAAGAAACGGCTTGCGCTTGGTGTCGTAGGGCGGGCGTGCCAGGCCATCGGGCATGTCGGCCGGTAGCATCTCGCCGTCCTCGGTAACCGAATACCAGCCCAGCTTTTTATCGAACAGCACGCTGTCGCAAAAATCGGGCGCAAGGATGTGACCGGCAAGGCCGATCGTCACGCACTCCTCGCCCTTCCACTCAAAACGGTAGATGGCGGTGTTGTACACCTTGTCCTTTTTTGGTTTGCCCGTGGACAGACGCTCGGCGATCTGACGCGCGGCGTCGTTTTTCTCGGCGATGATGAGCTTCAAAAGAGGCTCCTATCTCGTGTCTCTGCGGCTACGCCCGCCCGTATGGCGGCCGATTTACGCCCTTGCTTGCTCGATCTGCCCGATGAGCCAATCGCACCAGGCATCCATGCCCTCGCCCTTGCGCGCGCTCACGGCAAACCGCGGCGCCTGTGGATTGAGGTCATCGAGTGTCCTAGTATACCTATCCATGTCAAAATCGAAAGCCGGGGCCACGTCGACCTTATTGAGCAGCTGCGCGCCGGCGTGTTGGAAGATGCCCGGGTACTTGATGGGCTTGTCATCGCCCTCGGGCACCGAGAGAATCATGATGGACAGGTTCTCGCCCAAGTCAAAGTCGACCGGGCAGACCAGGTTGCCCACGTTTTCGATAAAGATGACGTCGATGTTCTCCAGACCGACGGCCTGGTCGAACGCGTCAACGGCCTCCATGATCATGTTGCCCTCGAGGTGGCACAGGCCACCCGTGTTGATCTGGATGGCGGGCATGCCGGCTTCCTTCATGGTGATGGCGTCGACATCCGAGGCAATATCGCCCTCGATGACGGCACAGCGCAGGCCAGCCTTGTCGCGCAGGCGCTCGTTGGTGCCCAGGATCGTGGTGGTCTTGCCCGAACCGGGGCTCGACAGCACATTGATCACATAGGTGTTTGTCTCTTTAAATCGCTGTCGCAGCTGATCTGCCAGGCGCTCGTTGCGCGACAGAATCGGCGACGCGATATCAATCGTTTTCTCAGCCATACTCGGCACTCCTTACTTTGGCCCCTTTATACCCCATCACCAGATGGCTAGCGGGCTAATCGTCGGGGGTTTCGATTTCGATACTTGCGATGTCGAGCTCGCGCCCGTGCAGCAGACGCACATTGGCGCCGCCACATTGGGGACAGCGGCAATGGAAGCGATCGTGCTCAAAGACCTCCCCGCAGTCCAGACACTCGCTTTGTGGATGGACTTCCTCCACGGCAAGCTCGCAGCCTCGCGTGAGCGGGTCCTCATCGCGAAATGTCTCCCACGCAAAGTCGAGCGCCTCGCGCACAACTTCGGTCATATCCCCGATACGCAGCGTTACCAAAACGGCGCGCGAGGCCCCCGCCCCACGCGCCGCGCGAATCACTGTATCGAGTATGCCGTTGACAATGCCAACCTCGTGCATACCGATTTACTCCTCGTCGTCCTCATCGTCCGAGAACAGGTCCAGACGGCTCACAAACAAGCCCTCCTTGCCCTCGCGCGCGGTAATGACCACGCGGGCAATGGCGAGCGAAATCTCGTAGAGCGAGAGCAGGGCACCATACATGAGGCCCAGCGTAATGGGCGAGCCGTCGGGCGTAATCACAGCCGAGCCCACAAGCAGGCCCACGTACACGTAGCGCCAAGCGCCGCGGAAGGCCGCGTAGGACACGATGTGGAAGACGGACAGGTAGAAGATGATGAGCGGCAGCTCAAACGCCACGCCAAAGCCGATCATAAAGAGCAGCTCCATGTTGACGTAGTTCTCCAGGTCGGGCAGCGCCGTGGCGACGGCCGAGGTCTCGCCGATAAGCCACTCAAAGCCCGCCGGGATGATGATGAAATAGCAGAAGATGGCGCCCAGGAAGAACAGCACCGTCGAGGCGAGCACCGTGGGCACGACCCATTTGCGCTCGTTGGGACGCAGTGCCGGCAGGAAAAATGCCAGAATCTGCCAGATGATCATGGGCGTGCACATGACCACGGCCATCTTGATGGCCAGCGAGAAGCGCAGGCCAAAGCCGCCGAGCGTGGTGGTGATGTAGAACTTACCGTCCGGCACAAAGGAGCGGATGGGGTCTTCCAGGATGTCGAGCACCACGGGCGTGGCGAAATACAGCACGATGGCGGCGGCAAACACCGACACGACCACGATGGTCAGGCGGCGACGGAGCTCGCCCAGGTGATCGAAGAGCGGCATGCGCGCAGGTCCGATAGGCATTACTCATCGCCTCCCTTCGGGGCATCGGCGGTGGCAGCCTCGGCAACGGCCTCGTCCTCGGCCTCGAGCTCGCGAGCGAGCTGGTCGACGACGGCCTTGCGCTTGCGGGGACGACGGGCGTAGAGGTCAGCCGTCGTGGGCTCTGCCGGCTCGGGCTCGGACTCCGGCTCTGCAGCAGGCTCGGGCTCGACGACAGGCTCGGCGGCAGCGGCAGGCTCGGCGCCCTCGGTCGCAGGCCCCTCGGCAGCGCCTTCGCCCTCGGTGGCACCCTCGCTTGCGGCCTTCTCGGCAGCAAGACGGGCACGACGCTCGGCAAAGGTCTCCTTCTTGGCGGGCGCTACCGTCTCGGCAGCATCCTCGTCCGCATCGGAATCGTCATCGACGGCAGCCTTCTTGGGCTTGACCGGGGCCGATGCGGCCTCGCTTACCGGATCGATAATCTCGGACTGAACAACGGCCGTCATCTTTTCCTGCGTCTCGCGGAACTGACGGATGGCACGGCCGATCGTACGGCCCATCTGTGGGAGCTTATCCGGGCCAAACAGCAAAAAGCCGAAGACCACGATGATCGCGAGCTCACCCTCTCCAATACCAAACACACATACCTCCAAGGCTCGATGTGAGTCGAGCCCGCACCGCGCCATTCGGCCGGAACTCGTCTATTCATTCGGTCAAGTATAGCGCCCGGACGCCAAAACGTCCGAGCGCATCACAAACATATGCCAAACGGCACGCCCTTTTGGGGCAAAGATTATGCAGCGGTGATCGAAATCTCCTGGTCGACACCCAACAGCTGGACCACGCGCATCACCGGGGGCTGCACATTGGTGCAGCTAAAGCGCTTGCCGTGGTCGACCGCGTGGTGCGCGGCGCCCACGAGCACGCCAATGCCCGTCGAATCGATGTAGCTCACCTGGGCAAAATCGAGCTCAACGGCCTCGGTGGGCTGCTCGAGCGCCAGGTCGATGGCATTGCGCAGGCTATCGGCGTTAGAGATATCGATCTCGCCGGTTACCTTAATGGTGTAGAGCTCTGGCGTGGGGTTGGTGGAAATACCCAAATCCATGTATATGCTCCTTTACGTATCGAAGGTGCGGATAGTACGGGAAGCCGCGCGTTAGGCGCGCTCGGCACGCGCGAGCTCGGCAGCGACAAGCTTAACGGCCAGCACCAGCACATCGAGCGCGGCCTCCAGGTCCTCGACCGTGGGATAGCTCGGCGCGATGCGGATGTTGGTATCGCGCGGGTCCTTGCCATAGGGCCAGGTAGCACCGGCCGGCGTGAGCTTGACGCCCAGGTCGGCGCAAAGCGCAGCAACCTTCCGGGCCGAGCCCTCGGGACCATCGAAGCTTACAAAGTAGCCGCCGCGGGGGTGCGTCCAGGTGGCGCAGCCCGTGTCGCCCAAGCCCTCGGTGAGCTTGCGCTCGACGGCCTCAAAGCGCGGGCGCAAGAACTCGGCATGCTTTTTCATATGCTCCTTGACCGCCTCGATGGTGGGAAGGAAACGCACGTGACGCAGCTGGTTGAGCTTGTCGGCGCTGATAAGGCCGGCCTTCAGGCACTTGGAGAACTCCGCGATAACCGCAGGGCTCGCACCGATAAAGCCGATGCCGGCGCCCGGGAAGGTGATCTTGGACGTCGAGGCGAATGCCACCACGCGGTCCTCGGTGCCCGCCGCGCGGGCAAGATCAAAGATGTTGGCGAGCTCGTCGGTCTCGTCGTACAGGTCGTGCACGCAGTAGGCGTTGTCCCAGAAGATGCGGAAATCGGGCGCGGCCGTGTGCATCTCAACCAGGCGGCGCACGGTGTCCTCGCTAAAGGTGATACCCGTGGGGTTGGAATACTTGGGCACGCACCAGATGCCCTTGATGGAATCGTCGGCGGCAACGAGACGCTCGACCTCGTCCATATCGGGGCCGTTGTCGGTCATCGCGACGGGAACGTTCTCGATACCCAAGTCGGCGGTAATGCCAAAGTGGCGATCGTAGCCGGGAACCGGGCACAGGAACTTGACCTTCTTGCCGTCGTGCGCTGCCTCGTAAGCCTCCCAAGGATCGCTACCACACGAGCCGCAACGCCAGAACATACCGGCGATATCGTGCTCGATCAGCAAGCTCGACGAACCCAGCACGAGCGTCTGCTCGGCGGGGCAACCCAGGAACTCCCCCGCCAGCTTGCGTGCCGAGGGAATGCCCTCAAAGCAGCCGTAGTTGGAGCAGTCGACATTGCCGTCGTGCAGATCGGCATCGGCATTGAGGATATCGAGCATGGGTCGAGAGATGTCCACCTGGGAGGGCGACGGCTTGCCGCGGGCCATGTCGAGCGCCAGGCCCTTGGCCTTGACCTCGGCGACCTCGGCCTTGAGCGCCTCGATGGCGGCATCGAGTTCGGTGGTTTCCATCTTCTGGTAGATCGTCTGCATGGGTGCGACCTTTCGCGAAGCGGTACGTTGCAGTTCGTCTAAGTATAGACCGCCACCGCCGCAACGGTATGAAGCCGTGATAGATTAAGTCCATCGCAATAAATTACGAATCGCCGCGCATGCCGGCGTGGGGCGCCCAAGGAGGCACTATGGAGTACGGATCGTTCCAAGCCGAGGAATTCGGCGACCTACAGCGCCTGGTCGATGGGCTGTTTTACGACCGCCACGCCATCGACCGCCTGGATCTAATCGTACAGGCAGAAATCTTGGACCTGGCGCCCGACCTCATGGAAATCGTCAACCTGCTACCGCCCGGCTATTACGACCGCCAGTCACTTTGCGACCAGCTCAACTCCGCCTTGGCCGCCCACGGCTGGGGCGCCATCTACGGCACCGTGGAATAAGCCTCGAGGCCGACTTTGGCCCGTTTCGCGACCCTGGCGAGGCTTGTTTTAGGGCTTGTGGCCAAAAAAGGGCAAATATGAGTACTGTTACCTTTTTAGTAGCAGCGATTCTTGGTCGAAATCGGCAAAACTCGACTTGAAACTCCCTAATCACCGTCAGCTAGCGCCAAATTGGAAGTCGATAGTCACTCATTAACGTACAGTTCTTATAACTTTGTTCATTATTTTCCACACCTAAAATGAAACGCCGTTTGTGACAGTACTCACAAACGGCGTTTTTTGACCACGGGGGTATCTGGCAGGGGGCCAGTAGCACCCGGATCCGAGTTTCGAACGCATCCAAACCGGTTCTGGTGTCTTTTTTTCGAGCTTTTACTCGTCCTTGGGCGCCGGGTGCTTGCAGATCACACTCATGTAGATCATGCCAAGTACGGCCGCGGTGACAGAGCCGGCGAGAATAGCGGCCTTGGCGGCCAGAACCTCAAACTGGGCCGTCGGGAAGGCAAGGCCGCTGATGAGAATCGACATGGTAAAGCCGATGCCGCCCAGAATGCCCACACCGGCAATCATGTGCCAGTTGACATTGCGCGGCAGCTCGCAGGCCCTAAGCTTAACCAGGGCAAACGTCATGCCAAAGATACCGATCGGCTTACCCAGCAGCATGCCAAAGTACACGCCGAGCGTCACCGGGTCGGTGAGCAGCGTGCTCATGTCCACGCCCACTAGGCGAACCTGTGCGTTGACGAACGCAAAGATCGGCAGGATCACAAAGTTGACCGGCGTGGAGATCAGACGCTCCATGCGAATGAGCGGCGGGGTCACGCGGTGCATGACGCGCTCGACCTTGGTAGTCGAGACGGTAAAGTCATGCTGGCCCAGGATGTGTGCCTCGTCATCGTAGCGGTCATCGAGCAGCGGCAGGCACTCGCCCAACCAATCGGTGAGGCTATCGAGCTTGACGCCGCACTTGGCCGGGATGGTAAAGGCCAAGATGACGCCGGCGAGCGTAGCATGCACGCCGCTCTTGAACATGCAGAACCACAGCAGCAGGCCCAGCACCGAGTACGGGGCAAGGCGGTAATGCTGCGTCTTGTTGAGCCACACGAGCGCGCAGGTCACAAGCGCGGCGGCGCCCAACCAAAACGGATTGGGGCTCTGACCGTAGAAGATGGCGATGGCGGCGATGGAAATGAGGTCGTCGGCGATGGCAAGCGTCGAGAAGAACACACGCACGCCGTTGGGCACGCGATTACCCAAAAGCGACAGCACGCCCAGCGCAAAGGCAATATCGGTTGCCATGGGAATGGCCCAGCCGTTGTGCGCGCCGGCATGGTTAAAGATCAGATAGATGCAGGCGGGAACGACGACGCCGCCCACGGCCGCCAGCATGGGAAGCATAGCCTGGCGCGGGTTTTTGAGCTCGCCGACCGTCATCTCGTACTTAAGCTCAATGCCCACCAGCAAAAAGAAAATCGCCATGAGGAAGTCGTTGACGAATAGTTCAACGGTGAGACCGGCCGTAAGGTTGCCCAGACCCACATACAGCGGGGTCTCCAAAAAGTGATGGATGGCCTCGTAGGCATCGGTATTGGCGCAAATGACGGCGGCGATGGCGGCGAAGACCATGACGGCGGCGGAAATCGTGCCGTTCTCGGCGATGCGCTCCCAAATGTCATGGCGCTCAAAACGCTTGCGCTCACGGACGTTGAACAGCTGCTCGGGTGCTGCCATGGGCGGCTCCTTTCACGGGAAAGCTCCCGTCTTAAAAAAGCACGGCCCGCCCAAGTGGCGGCGCCGCGCTCTAACATATTACGCTTGCATCTAGCCTACCCTGCACGACAAGCGCGCAAGCGTGGCCGAAAAGCGGAACCACAGGTTGAACATTATTTGCTCAACGGCACGGGCACGCCTATCCAAGAGACGACGCGGCGCCGTGCACAAAAAACGACCGGAGCACGGGGCTTCCGCGATCCGGTCGTGGCGTTTGGTCGACTAAACCTAGCAGGCGGCCATGATGGGGGCAGCGACCTGCTTCTTACGGGAGAGGACGCCCGGCATCCAGACGCCGTCGTGCTCGTCGGCAATGCCCAGGCCCTTCTGAGCGGCCTCGGTCTCGCCCTCGAGCAGGACCTGCGAGCCCTCCTCCATGATGTCGGTGATGCACAGGACAATGCCGTCAGCACCCTTCTCGGCGGCGTAGGCGCGCATGGCCTCGCGAATCTCGTCGATCATGCCGAGTGCGCGGGTCTTGTCGACAGTCTCGTACTGGCCGATGAGCAGCTTCTTGCCAGCAGGCTCGAACATCTTGATGTCGTTGCCGACCATCTCGGCTGCGGTGAAGGAGCCGGACGGACGGGTGAGGAAAACCTCCATGCCAAACTTGACCGGGTCGACGCCCACCTGCTCGCCGAGCTTGGCGGCGACGGCGCGGTCGACATCGGTGGTGGTGGGGCTCTTGAGCATGAGCGTGTCGGTCATCATGGCCGAGAGCAGCAGCTTGGCCTGAACGTCGGAAAGCTCAACGCCGAGCACGCCGGCGAGTTTGGTGACGATGGTGCAGCTGGAGCCCCAGGGCAGGCAGATGTAGTGCAGCGGGCCGGCGGTCTCGAAGTCGCCGATGCGGTGATGATCGACAACGCCAAAGACCGTGGCGTCCTTAAGGCCGGCGACGGACTGGGCAGACTCGTTGTGGTCGGTGAGGACGACGAGCTGACCAGCCTCGACGGACTCGATCACGCGGGGCTCGGCGATGCCGGCGTCGGCGAGCAGCTTGGCGGACTCGGCCGGAAGCTGACCAAGGGCGCAGGCCTCGTAGGTGTTGCCGGCATACTCAACCTGGTTGAGCAGCTGGGACAGGACGACGGCGCTCATGATGGCGTCGTTATCGGGGTTCTGGTGACCAAAGACAAGAACGTTTGCCATGGATATCCTCCACTTGATATGTGTACTTGGACGTAGCTATGGTAGCACGCCGTTGCCGAGCCTTCGCAGACGGAAGGGCCACGGCATATTTTGGGGCGCAGGCACGGGGGCCAAGGCTGTCCCTTTTGCACCATGTTGGTGCAATGTAACCTGTCCCCCTTGCACCAGCTATTTACCGGCAGCGCGCAGGGCTACGTAGGCAGCACCGATGATGCCGGCGTCGTTTCCGAGCGAAGCGACCTTAATGGGCGTCTCGCGCGAGGCGGAAAGCGCGTACTGCTTAAAGTGCTCGCGAACCTTGTCGAGGTAGACATCGGCCGAGGCGGAGGCGCCGCCGCCGATGAGGAACATCTCGGGATCAACCACGTTGGCAATAAGCGCCAGTGCGCGGCCGAGATAGTCGGCCATGGTATCGGCCGCGGCCAGCGCGAGCTTGTCGCCCTCGCGACAAGCCTGGAACACGTCCTTGGAATCGGAGGGGCCGGTCAGCTCGATGGGCTCGACGCCCGCCTTCTTGCACTCGGCAAGGTAGTTGCTCACCACGCCGGTGGCGCTGGAATACTGCTCCAGGTGGCCATGGCCGCCGCAGCCGCAGGTGCGCTCCTCGGCCGGGTTCAGGCACATGTGGCCAATCTCGCCGCCAGCACCCACAACGCCCGATACCACGTCGCCGTTAACGATAACGCCGCCGCCCACGCCGGTACCAATGGTGACCATCACCACGTTCTGTACGCCCTTGGCAGAGCCGAGCCAGGCCTCGCCCATAGCAGCAGCGTTGGCGTCGTTCTCGTACTTAACGACCGCGTCGGGGCAGTGCTCCTGGATGGCGATCTTGAGCTCGGGCAGGTTGATGGCGATGTTCGCCTTGACCTTGGCATCGCCCGATGCCGGGATGGGGCACGGAACGGCCAGGCCAATGCCCGACACAAAGGCACGCGGAATCTGGGCCTTGGCGACCACCTGGTCGATAGCCTCGGTCACCGCGGCAAAGCCCGCAGCGTCAACGATGGGAGGCGTGGGCACGCTGGCCTTGGCAAGCAGGTTTCCGTCCTCATCGAACAGACCCTCCTTGACCGAGGTGCCGCCGACGTCGATGCCGATGTAATACTGCTTAGGTTCCATGGGAGCCCACCTTTCTCGTTTAAACATTGCCTGTATGGTACCGCTCCCAAGGCAAAAACTTACCAAAAAGGGACAGGTTTGTTTTGGCAGGTTTTAACTGGGGAAACGCAAATGGCCGCTCAACAGGCCGCGCAAGACCATCCCCAAAAATAAAGGCGCCGGGAGGCGGAGACTCCCGGCGCCCGTCAAAGGGACTATGTTGTCTGTTGGACCGCACGGTCCTTCGCGGCGATAACGCCGACTAGGCCTTATGTGCCTGCAGCTGCTTGTGGATCTCGATGAGCTCCGTCGCCATGACGCGCATGGTCTCGGTACCGGCCATCTGGTCCTCGGCATGCAGCAGAATCAACGGGGCCTCGCCGTTACGCTCGCCGTTGGCCTCTTTCTTCAGAAGCCCCATGTGAACATCGTGGCCACCGTTATAGGCCTCGTCGCCCTGCTTGATAAGCTCCTCGGCGGCGTCAAAATCGCCCTCCTTGGCCTTTTGCACGGCATTGATGTACATGCTCTTGGCGGTACCGACGTAGCTGATGATCTCGAAGCAGGTCATCTGCAGTTCGTTCATATCCTCCATACAGAGCACCTAGCCCATCACGCTGACGCAGTGGTCGATGATGCCGGCAGCGTTCATGCGGCCGTAGTCGACCATGTTGATGACCTCGACCGGAAAACGACCGGCGGCCTCCTTCTCAAAGTCGCCCTTGGTGTAGCCGATCTGCGGGCCAAGCAGCAACATGTCGCACTCGTCCAGGTGATCGTGGGCCTCGTTCATGGGACGAGCCTCGACCTCGATATCCAGACCACGGTTTGCAACCTCGGCCTGCATCTTCTGGACCAGCAGGCTCGTGGACATACCGGCATTGCAGCAGAGCATGATCTTCTTCATGGTTTCCTCCTTATAACTGCGCGGCGCGCAGACGACAACTGGTTTTATTCCTTGCGGCTATTGTGCCCACCCCCCTGCATCTTTACACAAGGGAGAGAGCCGCGGGCACCGGCACCGCGTACCGGCGCCCGCAAAGGTGAAAGGGACGAACGTTAGGCGTTCTACTCGGCGAGAGCCTCCTGCTTGGCGATTGCCTTCTCGGAAATCTTCATAAAGGGCAGGTAGACGGCCATGCCAATGACAATCTCGAGAGCCTGCCACACGCCGGCGCGCCAGTCAAAGCCCGTAGCGAGCAGGGCATTGATGACGGGAGGCATGGTCCAGGGCACCTGGGCGATGCAGGGGCTGATGATGCCTGCGCAGGTAAGGCCATAGGTGACGCCGATGAACAGGTCGGGAAGGAGGACAAACGGGATCATGAGCGGCAGGTTGTACACGATGGGGTAACCGTAGATAACCGGCTCGTTGATGTTGAACAGACCAGGCAGGATAGCCATCTTGGAAACGGTCTCGGAAGCCTTGTTCTTGGAGAACAGGAGCGTGTCGAGCAGAAGCATGAGGGTGCAGCCCGAGCCGCCGATGAGGGCGAAGCTGTTAACGATCTGCATGTTCATGTAGTGATCGGGCTGGATGGTGCCACCGGCGGCAAAGGTAGCCATGTTGTCGACGATGAGCATGGTCAGGATCGGCTCGACGGTAGCGCCAGAGATGGTGGACTGGTGAATACCGACGCAGAACAGCAGGTTGGCAAGGGTGTAGATGAGGATAACAGCCCACGGACCGGCGTTCATGATGCTCTTGAGCGGGTTGGAGATGCACGTGGAGATGATGGTGCACAGATCGGTGCCGGCGCACACGGCGAGCAGGGCCGCGGCAAGAGCGAAGATCGCGAGGTTGAGCAGCATCGGGATCATGACGTTGAAGGAGTTGGAGACCGCGGGGGGCACGCCCTCGCCCAGCTTAACCTTGAGCCTCTCGACGCCAGAAATCTTGATGAAGAGCGAGACGGAGAGCAGAGCGATGATAATGGCCGAGAACAGACCGTTAGTGCCGGTGTTGGCAGTCGAAAGGGCGCCCGTGACCTCGGCGGAGGTGATCTTGTCGGTGAGCAGCGGGCTCGTGGCGGCAAGCGAGGCGGTGATCTGCTGCGGCATCATGATGACGAAGGCAGAGATGGCGACGACCACGCAAGCGAGCGGGTTATCGAAACGCTTGTTCTTGGCGAGGCTGTAGCCAATCAATCCGGCCAAGATAATGGCAGAGACGTTGAGGGTGCCCAGCGTAATTGCCGAGCCCCACGTCTGAAGGTTGGCAAGGCCCGCCGCATCGAGCGGGAACAGAGGGAACACGACGTTGTTAATAAGAACCGCGATACCCGCAAGGATATAGAGCGGCGTGATGGTCGCGAAGGCGTCACGCAGGGAACGCAGGTGAACCTGGTTTCCCACCTTCGCAGAGACCTCGGCAAACTTGTCGAGGAAGCTCTTTCCGTTGTCACTGGCCATGATTGCTCCTAACTTTCAAATCCGGCCTTTTCCTATGCGCACGGTGGTCTGTCGCCCTCTGCCACCAGATGTGCCATGTGTTGCGCGCGGCGGCGCGCGGTCTGGGCGTTCGCCCGGTCGCTAATCGACCACGTGGGTCGTGGCGACCTGTTTGAGCCAGGCTGCCGACTTCTTAAGGCGGCGCTTGTAGCCGTCCATGAGATCGACCTCGACAAAGCCATAGCGATTCTTAAAGGCATTGGCCCAAGACCAGTTATCGATGACGGCCCAATAGTGATAGCCCCGGCATTTGGCGCCCTCGGAGATTGCCTTGGCAACCCACTCCAGGTGTTGGCGCACAAAGTCGACTCGGTAGTCATCCTGGATGGTTCCTTCGGCGTCACGGTTCTTGTATTCGTCCATGATGCCGATGCCGTTCTCGGAAACGAACCACTCAAGATCGGGGTAGTTCTTAGCGCAGTCCATGCCAAAGTCGTAGAGGCCCTGCGGGTAGATCTCCCAGCCGCGGCTCTCGTTCATAACGGCGTCGGGCCACACGTACTCGTCGGCAAAGTGCGGCAGACCGTACTGGTCGATCTTGCTCGCCGGCGCCTGAACGCGCGTGGGGTGGTAGTAGTTGCAGCCGAGCCAGTCGACAACACCCTGTTTGAGAATCTCTTGGTCGCCGGCACGGAACGGGAGCTTAACGCCGCCCTCGGCCAGGCTGTCGAGCACATCGGCAGGAAGCTCGCCCTTGGTAATAAGGTCGAGCCACCAGCGATTGTTGATGCCGCTGGTCATACGCACGGCCTCGAGGTCTGCCTCGCTGGGGTTCTCCTTGGTGTAGACCGGAGTAAAGCAGTTGATCATGCCGATCTTGGCATCGGCGCGAATAGCGCCCTCGTCATAGGCCTTACGATAGTTGGCCACGGCCAGCGCGTGCGCCAGCGAGATGTGATACTGCACGGTGCGGGCGCGGTTGAAGTCGTGGAGCTGCGGGAACCACACGCCCTCCTGATAGCGCTGCTCGGGCTCGACGATGGGCTCGTTAAAGGTGAACCAGTACTTAATCTCCTGGCCAAACTCGTGGAAGGCGACGTCGGCGTAATGCGCGTAAGCCTCGACGACCTCACGGCTCTCCCAGCCGCCACGGTTAAAGAGGTAGGTGGGCATGTCAAAGTGGTACAGGTTGACGAACGGCTCCAGACCAGCCTCGCGAGAGGCGCGGAACAGCTCGTGATACCACGCGGCGCCCTCCTCGTTAAGGTTGCCGTCGGCATCGAGCAGACGGCTCCACTGGATGGAAGTGCGATAGGTATTCAGGCCCAAGTCCTTCAAAATGCGAAAGTCTTCCTGGTACTTGGCCATAAAGTCATTGCCGGCATAAGAGCCAACGCAGTTGTAGAACGAACCCAGATCCTGGATGGACCAGGTGTCCCACAGGTTCTCGAGCTTGCCGCCCTGGTTCCACTGACCCTCAGTCTGCGGGCCGGACATAGCAGCGCCAAAGAAGAAGTCGTTGGGCAGCTGATACTGTGCCATCAAAGTCCTCGCTTTCGTGTTCTAGAGCTTCCGGTTGGAGACGGGTTTGCTTTGGCAGGTTATCCGGCGCGGGCGCGCACCGGTCATACCGATATCCAACCCGCCAAAACAAATCCTTCTCCAAACAGTACAAGCAAACGCCAATGCATCTCGCTTGTTGTCTATAACTATAGCGCTCTAATTTTCTATGTAAAGCGTCTTTTTAACTTTTCTTTATCGAACTTCTTTCATGAAAGCCATATGGATGCTTTTTAAGTAGGTATACTTTCTTAATATTCAACGCAAATATGAAGGGAGGATTGCATGATTCCCAAATACGAGGCGATAGCTGCAGATATCCGTCGAAGCATCGAGGACGGCGCCCTTAAGCCGGGCGATAAGTTGCCCACCGTCGTTGAGTTCTGTGAGCTCTATAGCGTTTCCAAAATCACCGTCAAACGAGCTATTGAACAAATCACCGAGGAAGGCCTTATTACCAGCCGGCGCGGATCGGGCACCTACGTCAAGGACACGGCGGGGCTTCCCGGCCAGGTGTTTTTTCAAGGCAAGAACGACCGTGCCCAAGGCTTTTCGTACGAGCATCGCGGGGAGAAAGTGACCTCGGTGGTCTACGATTTCTCGATCGTCAATCCACCGGCAGAGGTTGCGACCCAGCTGGGAATGGCCGAGGATGACTTCGCCTATCACATCGTGCGCGTGCGCCAGGTCGACGAGAAGCCCATCGTCATCGAGTACACCTATATGCCGCTCGAACTAATCCCGGGCCTTAAAAAGAAGGACCTGTACGGATCGGTCTACGGCTTTATCCGCGAGCAATGCGGGCTGAAGATTTCGAGCTTCCATCGCACCATCCGCGCCGTGGCGGCAACCGAGGAAGAAGCCGAGCGCCTGGATACCAAACCCGGCTCTCCCCTGCTCGAACTCAACCAGATTGGCTTCTTGGATAGCGGCGCCGCCTTTGAGTATTCGGTCTCGCACAACGTAGGCGACCGCTTTGAGCTGCACAACGTAACGCTGGCCTAGTTTTGTAATCTGGTGGGTGCTCGTTTTGAGCTGTCTTACGGGGCACCCGCACAACCTTATGGGAGTATGCACATGTCCGATTTGATTAAACTCACGCCGATCTTTCACGAGAAGATCTGGGGCGGCCGCCAGCTCGAAACCGTATTTGGTTACGACATTCCCGAGGGTCCCATCGGTGAGTGCTGGGCCATCTCGGCCCACCCCAACGGCGACTGCCAGATTGCAGAGGGCCCGTACACAGGCCACACGCTGTCGTGGCTGTGGGCCGAGCACCGCGAGCTCTTTGGCAACTGCGAGGACAAGGAGTTCCCGCTGCTCATTAAGATTCTGGACGCCAAGGACGACCTTTCGATCCAGATTCATCCCAACGACGAGTACGCCGCCAAGCACGAGAACGGCAGCCTGGGCAAAACCGAGTGCTGGTATGTGCTGGACTGCGAGCCCGGCGCCACAATCATCGTCGGTCAGCGTGCCAAGGACCGCGCCGAGGCCGCACAGATGATCGAGGAAGGACGTTGGGACGACATGCTCAACGTGCTGCCGATTCACAAGGGCGACTTTTTCCAGATTGATTCCGGTACCGTGCACGCCATCAAGACCGGCACGCTCATTTTGGAGACGCAGCAGTCGAGCGACGTGACATATCGCCTGTACGACTACGACCGTCCCGGCACCGATGGCAAGCTGCGTCCGCTGCACATTGAGCAGAGCCTTGATTGCATCGATTTTGACGTTCAGGCTCCGACCGACGGCACGGTGACCGCGCCCGAGGTCGACGGCGTGACCGAGCTCGAGTCCAACCCCTGCTACACCGTCGATCGCGTGCGCGTCGACGGCAGCAAGACCCTCGACCAGCGCTGGCCTTTCATGTGCCTGTCAGTCATCGACGGCGAAGGCACCATCTGCGGCGACCCCGTCCACAAGGGAAGCCACCTGCTGGCCCCCAGCACCGTCAGCTCCATCGACCTCGAAGGCAAGATGGAACTGATCGTCTCGCACCTGTAAGCTACCGGTCCCCGGCGAGCCTTTGGCTAGTAACGACAATCAAAACGCAACAAGGGGCTCTTCCGTTCATCAACGGAAGAGCCCCTTGTTGTATCTATCCATCAGCCCACCCGGCTTTCCAGATCAAAAAGCGAACGAGCAGAGCAGCGATCGTCCAGCAACGTTACCCAAGGACCTAGGCGGGCGTATGGGGCAACATCGATCGCGAGTTCCGCACGCAAAGGAGGCCACTTAATGTGGCCTCCGTCTTGCGCAGGACTGCCCGAGCAGGCGATGTTGCCCCATACGCCCGCCCAGGTCCGCCGGGATTATGACAGCTTGACGATCGGAGCGAAGCCCTTCATAAGCTTTTTGGTCTGGCCGGTCTTTTCGAATTGGACCTCGATCATGTCTCCGGCGACCGAGATCACGGTACCCGTGCCAAAGGTCTTATGGCTCACGGTATCGCCCGCGGCAAAGTCCTGCGATGCGCTGGCGCGATCGACCTTGCGCTCCACCGTCGGGGACACCTTGGACGACGGCTTTTTGGCTCGCGGCGCGCCCGAGCCAAAGGTCGAGGCAACACGGCCGGCGTCGGGCGAGACCCCACGATGGCGCTCGGTCCCGTAGCTGCTGCCGCCAAAGAAATCGTCAAAGCTCGATCCGCCGCGCGAACCGGAACCGCCGGTCGAGCGCGTATGCGAACCAAACACCTTGCCGCCATACATGTCCGAGCCCATGCCCGAGCCAAACGTGCCGCGACGGTCGCCGCGCTTCTCCCAGCCCGTGCCCTCAAAACCGGCAGAACCGATGCCGCTAAACTCGATATCCTCAAACGGAATCTCGTTGAGGAAGCGCGAGCGCGGATTGGCAGAGGTCGAGCCGTAGGTGCGGCGCGTGGCCGCATAGGTCAGGAACAGGCGCTTACGGGCGCGTGTGATAGCGACGTAGGCCAGGCGACGCTCCTCCTCGAGCTTGCCCGGGTCATCGCTGCCGCCAAAGTCGTGCACGTGCGGGAAGATGCCCTCCTCCATGCCGGCCACGAACACCGCCGGGAACTCCAGGCCCTTGGCGGAGTGGATGGTCATCATGGTGATGGCATGCGTCTCGCCGGCCAGGGAATCCAAGTCGGAGCGCAGGGCCAGCCACTCCATGAGTGCCGGCAGCGCCTTACAGGTGAGCGGGCCGTAGGTGCGCTCGATCTCGTCGGCATGCACGGCACCCGCCGGCAGCTCCGTCGGCGCGGCATAGGCGTTGCCCGCGATGGCGGCGGCCAGGGCATCCTGCGGAGACAGTGCCGGAGCGGCCAAGCTATCGAGCGGATTGGAACCTGCGGCGTCACGGGCGCCGACGAGTGCCTCGAACGAGGATGCCGGTGCGGACGGCCCCGGCTCGGGTGCAGGCGCGCTCACCACAACGGGCTCGGGCTCAGCAGGCACATCGGCAACACCGGCAGCGCGCAGCTCTTCCAAGCTCTCGAGCGTACCTTCGATATCCTCGTGCGTCTCCTCAAATTCGGCGGCGACGCCCAGGAATTCCTGGATGTTCTCGGCGCGGCTCTCGGATTCCATGGTGCCCTCGGCGCGGAAGGCCTGCAGCAGGCCCGTCTTATCGACAATCATCTCGACGACGTCCTTGAGCTCGCCGTCCATGCGGCGACCCTCGCGCACCAGCGCCACAAAGCTCGACAGGCCGTTGCGCACCTTGGCGCTAAACATGCCCGTCTCGGCGCACGCGATCTCGCAGGCCTGGAAGAACGAGCAGCGGTTGTCGCGCGCCAGCTGCTCGATCTTTTGGATCGAGGTGGAGCCGATGCCGCGGCGCGGCGTATTGATGACACGCTTGACGCTCATCTCGTCGGCCGGGTTCACGATCATCTTGAGATAAGCCATGACGTCGCGGATCTCGGCACGGTCGAAGAATCGCGTGCCGCCCACGATCTTGTAGGGCACGCCCGCGCGCAGGAACATATCTTCGAGAATACGCGACTGGGCGTTGGTGCGGTAGAACACGGCGATGTCGTCGTAACTCGTGCCCTTGGAGTGCAGCTTTTCGATCTCGCCGGCAATCCAGCGGCCCTCGTCGCGCTCATCGCTTGCCTGGAAGGCCTGGATCTTCTCGCCGTCGCCCTCAGCCGTAAACAGGCGCTTGTCCTTGCGCTGCGAGTTGTGACGCACCACGGCGTTGGCGGCGCTCAGGATGTGACCCGTGGAGCGATAGTTCTGCTCCAGCTTGACGGTCTTGCAGTTTTTAAAGTCCTTCTCAAAGTCCAGGATGTTGGTGATGTCGGCGCCACGCCAGCTATAAATGGACTGATCGTCGTCGCCCACGACCATGAGGTTTTGGTACTTGGCGGCCAGCAGGTTGGCGATCTCGTACTGGACGTGGTTGGTGTCCTGATACTCGTCGACGCTAATGTAGCGGAAGCGCTCCTGGTACTTGTCGAGCACCTCGGGGCGGGTGCGCAGCAACTCGAGCGTGCGCACGAGCAGATCGTCGAAGTCCATCGCGTTGGCGGCGCGCAGACGGCGTTCCAGCTCCAGATAGACCTGCGCGGCCTTTTTGTCGTTGGGGCTGTCGGCGGATTTGAGCATGTCCTCGGGGCCGATCATGGCGTTTTTAGCCGAGCTGATCTTGCTGCGGATCATGTTGATGGGGAACTGCTTTTGCTCGATGCCGAGCGTCTGCATAATGTCGCGCACCATGCGCTTTGAGTCATCGTCATCGTAGATGGTGAACTGACCGGTGTAGCCCAGCAGGTCGGCGTCCTCACGCAGCATGCGCACGCACATGGCATGGAACGTGCACACCCACATGCCACGGGTGCCGCTGGGAATGAGTGCCGCCAGACGCTCACGCATCTCGGCCGCGGCCTTGTTGGTAAACGTGATGGCAAGGATCTGCCAGGGCTTAACGCCCAGGTCGCCGAGCATATGTGCGATTCGGAAGGTCAAGACGCGGGTCTTGCCCGAGCCGGCGCCGGCGAGCACCAGCAGCGGGCCCTCAGTGGTCAGGACCGCCTCGCGCTGGGCGGGATTCAGGCTGTCGATGTCGACGATCGGCTTGGCAGGCTTGGGTGCCGGCGCGGGAGCGTCGTAGATGTCGAGCGGAACGAGCTCGGGCTCCGGCGCAGCAGGGGCGGTGTATGCATCGAGCGGCACGGGTTCCGGCGCGGGCGGCACGGATACCGCAGCGTTCTTTTCCCAGGGCAAGGGCTGGGTCATGGGCGACTCCTCATCTGACGGACGGCGCGCCTGCGGGCGGCGCCATAGTTTGAGCCGTACCAGTATACCGAGCCGCGCGGACACCGACGCAAATCACACCACGACTCCGTCCGCCACCATCGGGCCCGCCCCAGCGAATTTGACGCAATGAGGTCAGATTTGCCTGCACCAAGCTGGTGCAAAGTAACCTGACCCCATTGCGCCAATCACAGAGCCACCGATGTCACGGTAGCAGCAGCGAGCGGCGGCCAGAGCGAACAAATTGGCATGAAAAGAGGGCGGCAT
Organism: Sodaliphilus sp.; assembly: GCA_963657575.1. Lineage (GTDB taxonomy): Bacteria > Actinomycetota > Coriobacteriia > Coriobacteriales > Coriobacteriaceae > Collinsella. The sequence goes on along the minus strand of CAVKNR010000003.1, from coordinate 21,595 downwards.
AGACCTTTTGGTCATGCCACCCCCTTTGAATGACAAGTTGTCGCCCCGGCCGCCGCGCAGCGTCGACTAAGTTAGAGGCCGAGCATCGGCTCCAGAACGAAGAAGTATGCGAGCACTACGATGCCCAGGATGATGCGGTAAACACCGAAGCACTTAAAGTCGTGACGGCGGACGAAGCCCATGAGCCACTTGATGGCGATGAGCGAAACCACAAAGGCCACAACGCAGCCCACGCCCAAGATAGCGACCTCGTTGGCGCCGAACGTGCCGCCCTTGATGAAGTACTTGACCAGCTTGAGCGCACTCGCGCCAAACATGACAGGGATGGCCAGGAAGAACGTAAACTTGGACGCCACCGAACGCGTGCAGCCCAAAAGCAGGCCGCCGATGATGGTAGAACCGGAGCGAGACGTACCAGGCACCAGCGAAAGCACCTGGAAGCAGCCGATACCCAGCGCAGTCTTCCAGCTCAGGTCCTCGAGCGTGGCGATGGAGCCAAAGTCCAGATTCTCGTCATCGTCCTCATCCTCAGCGGTAGCCGCGGCGGGCGCCGCAAAGTGCGCACCGGCGGGACGTCCACCCGATACCACAGCACGCGAGCCAAACGAACCGGCAACGGCCATTTCCTCTCGCTTGCTCGCGCGCCAGTTCTCGATCACGATAAACAGCACGCCGTACACAATGAGCGCCAGCGCCACGACGGGAGCATTGTAGAAATGCTCCTCCATCCAGTCGTTAAGCGGCAGACCGATCGCCGCGGCGGGAATGCAGCCGAGCACAATCTTGCCCCACAGCACCCAGGTGTTGCGACGGCCCTCCTTGCCCTTGCTGGGCGAGAACGGATTGAGCTCATGGAAGAACAGCACACAGACGGCCAGAATGGCGCCGAGCTGAATCACGACCAGGAACATATTCCAGAACGTCTCACTCACGTTCATCTTGACGAACTCGTCCACCAAGATCATGTGACCGGTCGACGAAACAGGCAGCCATTCGGTGATGCCCTCGACCAGGCCCATGAAGGCAGATTTTAGAAGCTCGATAATATCCAAAGGGACCCCCTCGTTAGACACCCGCCGATATTGTTCTGCGGACGGTGCGGGCGATGTCCCATTATCAACCGTTGGCGGCGCGCCTGCGCCTACCCTTACCAAAAAACTCGCCCGTTCACAGAATTGCGAGCGGTCAAACCCAAATCCTTGGGTATAACTGCAACAAGATAAAGTGTCCGGCGGCCGACGCGCCCGCGCCCGCCCGATGCACGAGCCCCGCGCCCGTGCGATAGACCAAGGAGGAAACCATGAACGAGGGCTACACCAAGGTATTTGTTTCACTCGACGGTACTGAGCAGCAGGATTTTGTGCTCGCACGCGCCATTAAGGTCGCCGCGAACAACGGCGCCAAGCTAATCATCGGCCACGTTATCGATTCCACGGCGCTCGAGAGCGCCGGTTCCTATCCGGTCGACCTGGTCAACGGCCTAGAGGAGGCATTTAAGAACTCCATTGCCAAGCAGCTCGAAGAGGCCAAGGCCAATCCCGATATTCCCGAGGTCGAGGTCATGATTCGCGCCGGCCGTATTCGCGAGACGCTCAAGGACGAGATGCTCGACGTAGTCAAGCCCGACCTGGTGCTCTGCGGCGCACGCGGCCTGTCCTCGATCAAGTATGCGCTGCTGGGTTCGATTTCGACGTTCCTGCTGCGCAATACGGACTGCGACATTCTGGTCGTGAAGTAGGTTCCTTCCCGCCGGCGCAAGGCCTGCGGGGTTATCACGCCGACGTCCTCGCCGCTTCGCGGCTGCGGGATGTCGGCTTTGATAACCCCTCCCGGCCTTGCGCCTTCGTCACCGTACTTCAGCGAGTTGTCTGATTGAAAAATAGCGTGCCGCCCCGTTTGGGGCGGCACGTTTTGTTTGGGGCGGCACGTTTTTGTTATGGGAGATTCATTTGAGCCCCATAGTTGTGTTCACGTTCAGGAACATAGCGCTAATTGCCTTAGCTAAGTTCACGTTCGGGAACATAGCCGTCCGCACCGTAAGACGGGCTGGCTACTCAAAGTATTGGAACTTGTTGGTTGAGAAGGCGAATGTTACGACGAAGCCTTTGCCGGAGTCGGATGCCGCGGTGACGTCGATGCCCATCTTGGAGCACAGGCGCGCCACCAGGTAGAGGCCGATGCCCGTTGCACGCTTGGTGGTGCGGCCGTTGTCGCCGGTAAAGCCCTTCTCGAACACGCGCGGCAGGTCTGCCGCACACACGCCACAGCCGTTGTCCGCGACGGTAAGCTCGATGCGCTCGCTTGCCAGACCCTCGTCCAGCAACGCACCCGAAAACACGATCTTTGCGCCGTCCTCACGCGCATATTTAATGCTGTTCTGAATGAGCTGGCCCAGAATAAACTCGAGCCACTTCTCGTCGGTAAAGACCTCAAAGTCGAGGTTCTCGCACACCGGCGCCACGTGTGCCGCGATGAGCTCGCGCGCATTGGCCTTGATTGCACCCGTCACCAGAGCCTTGAGGTGCCAACGTCGAATCAGATAATCGCGCTCCACAACCTCCGAGCGCGCATAGTAGAGCGCCTGGTCGATATAGCGCTCCACGCGGGCAAGCTCGCGACCGAGGTCATCTACGCGCGACAGATCATCTTCGCTGACGCCCAGGTTTTCCAAAATCAGATGGGCTGCCGCCAGAGGCAGCTTGGCCTCGTGGACCCAGCTCTCGATATAGTCGCGATAGTCATCGGTCTGGCGCCTGCCTTCGGCAACCTCGTCACAAGCGGCTTTGCCCACCCGGCGCAAGACCTCGTACTCGAGCTCGCCCTCGGCATAGGTCGGACATTGCACCATCTCCTGCACCCATGCGGGACTCTCGAGCTCCTCTGCCGCACGCTCCAGCTGGCGCAGAAAACGACGACGGCGCGCGTACTCGATCACGATGCCCAGCATGCCAAAGATAAAGGACACGCCGACCGCCACGACCACGATGGAAACGGGTGCGCCGGCGACCGTCAGCACAAAGCAGCTCAGCAGCACGCCGCACGTCCACACGGCGACGGGAAGCAGCGCATCTTTGAAGAATTTGGCGAACGACATAGCCGGCCCCTAGACCGAATAGCCCTGGCCGCGGTGCGTCGTCAAATACCCCTTGATGCCGATTTTTTCGAGCGTGGTGCGCAGGCGGTTGATGTTGACGGTGAGCGTATTGTCGTCCACGAAGGCGTCGGAGTCCCACAGGTCCTGCATGATGGCCGAGCGCGAGACGATCTTGCCCGCACGGCTCAGAAGCAGCGAGAGAATACGCAGCTCGTTTTTGGTGAGCTCGGTACTGGTACCGGTCTGCATGTTGGTGACCATGGAGCGAGCGAGATCGAGCTCCAGGCCCTTGTGGACAAGTGTGCTGCGCTCGCCCGCCGCCGCGGTGCGACGCAGCAAGGCATTGATGCGCGCCACGAGCACGCGCGCGCTATAGGGCTTGGGAACAAAGTCGTCCGCGCCGAGCGTCATGGCCATGACCTCGTCAATCTCGGTCGCGCGCGAGGTGAGGACGATGATGGGGACCTCGGATTCGCGGCGGACCTCATGGCAGATATGCTGGCCGTCCTTGACGGGAAGCGTCAGGTCGAGCAGCACCAGGTCGGGCGCGGCGGCGAGAATATCGCGCGAGACATGCTCAAACGATTCGCAGGCCTCGATTTCAAACCCGGCGCGGGCAAGGATGTCGATAAGCTCACGACGAATGAGCTCGTCGTCCTCAACGACATAGATCAGCGCCATGGATTCCGCTCCCCTCTTGGTTGTCTTGCCCCATTATGACCGCGGAGCCGCAGGTGCGTGCCTCGCGCGGCACCAAGGTGACAGAACTGTTCGCAAGCGGGGGCGTTTTGTCCGCCTCACGCTCGCGACGGAAACGGAGACCAAAATGAGTTTTTAATCCCCGTCCCAGAAAAATCATTTAGCGGCGGGCACGGAGCTTTTCGTAGCCTTCGGCGAAGAAGGCGACCGTCGCGGCGTCGGCCTCGGCGGCGTCGGCCTCGGCGGCGTCCGTCTCGGTTGCGGGGACCACGCCGTGCTCGTCGCTCACCAGGAACAACGCGCCCTTAAGCTGCGCGGGAATGTCTACACGCGTGACCGGGATGCCTTTGGTCTGGGCCAGCTGCTCAATGAGCGTCGCCGTGCCGCACAGGCACTCGTCCGCTGGCGCCACAAAGGCAAGCTCGCCGTTATCGACGGCGGCGAGCAGCTCGGGCGCCACGCCGGTTTCGTCGGCCTCGGAGCGGGCCTCGGCGGAGCGGGCACGTAGCGCCTTGGCCGACGTATCGGTTAGCGGCTCGTACTCCCCCACCGTCATGGCGGCGTTGCCGTTGACGTCGATCACCAGCATGAGCACGCCGTCGCGTGCGGTGTAATCGCCCTCGGCAAGCGACCACTCAACGTGCTGCTTGGCCCAGCTGAGCATGTTATGGGTAAGCGGCTCGCCCTGCACCAAGCGCTCGGACAGTGCGCGAATGTGGCGGTTGAGCATGGGCACCTTTTTATTGGACATGCGCCAACGGCAGACAAGCGCGGGCTTGTCGAGCGTAAACTTCTCGACCGCCTCCTGATTGGCGCAAAAGTCCTCGTACGCACGCTGATCCTCGGCATTGCCAAACAGCTCGGCATCATCAATCTGGGGCATGGTTGTACCTTTCGTGTTAGTCATTCCGTCCTCTTATACCAAAAAGACGGCCCTCCAAACGGAGCGACCGTCTTTTGCAGAGATTATTTTGACGATATGGTCAGGCGACCGATCAGCTTAATGGGATAGAACAACATCCCATTAAGGGTTTTCCAAGTGCCCGAGATTGCCCCGAAAGAGGAGCGCCGCGTACTAAATGTACGCAAGCGACGGTTTGAGGGGCAAGGTCGGGTGCTTGGGAAAGCCCCTAGTGCCTAAAATGCCTGGCACCCGTAAAGACCATCGCGATGCCATGCTCGTTGCAAGCCTGGATGCTCTCGTCGTCGCGCTTGGAGCCGCCGGGCTGGATGATGCAGGTCACGCCGTGTGCAGCAAGCACGTCGACGTTGTCGCGGAACGGGAAGAACGCGTCGCTTGCACAGGCAAAGCCGCCCTTCTCCACGCCCTCGCGCTCGCAGAAGTCCTCGGCGCGCTCGCAGGCAAGCAGCGCAGAGTCAACGCGGTTAGGCTGACCCGGCCCCATGCCAATGCCGGCCTTGCCCTTGGAAACCAAGATGGCGTTGGACTTAACGCCCTTGCAGACCTTCCAGGCAAACTCGAGCTCGGCCATCTCGGCGTCGGTGGGCTTGCGGTCGGTGGGGAACGTAAAGGTCGCGGGATCCTCGGTCACGTGGTCGACTTCCTGCACCAGCATGCCGCCGTCGATGGAGCGCAGCTCCACCTGGGCGCCGTGGTCCACGCCGCCGGTGGCCAGCACGCGCAGGTTGGGGCGCTTGGCCATGCGCTCGAGCGCCTCGGCAGTGTAGCTCGGGGCGATGATAACCTCGACGAACTGCTTGTTCTGATCGGCAAAGTGCTCGACCAGCTCATAGGGAACCTCGCGGTTGCAGGCGATGATGCCGCCAAAGGCGCTCTTGGGATCGCAGGCAAAAGCGCGGTCGTAGGCAGCCGTGATGTCCTCGGCAACGGCGGAACCGCAGGGGTTCTGGTGCTTGAGGATCACGCAGGCAGGCTCATCGAACTCGCGGACCAGGTTCCAAGCGGCGTCGGCATCCAGATAGTTGTTGTAGCTGAGCGGCTTGCCCTGGATCTGCTCGGAGCCCACGAGCGGGAACTGCGAGCTCGCGGTGTTCTCGCAGCCCTCGGCAAAGCGGTAGACCGTAGCCTTCTGCTGAGGATTCTCGCCATAGCGCAGGTCGTCGACCTTCTCCAGCGAGATCTCGAGCTTGGCAGAGGTGTCCGCCACGTCGCTTGCCTGGGCGGCAAGCCAACGGGAGATAGCCGTGTCGTAGGCGGCGGTGGTCTGGTAGACCTTCACCTGCAGGCGACGACGGGTGGAAAGCGTGGTGCAGCCACCGGTCTCGTGCATCTCGGCCAGGACGGCATCATAGTCGGCCGGGTCGGAAATGACGGTAACGCTCGTGGCGTTCTTGGCAGCAGAGCGCAGCATGGAGGGACCGCCGATGTCGATGTGCTCGATGGCGTCCGCGAAGGTGACCTCGGGATTGGCAACGGTCTTCTCGAACTCGTACAGGTTGACGACGACCAGGTCGATCAGCTTAATGCCGTGCTGAGCCGCCTCCTGCATGTGCTGCTCGGAATCGCGGCGGGCCAGCAGCGCGCCATGAACCTTGGGGTGCAGGGTCTTAACGCGGCCGTCCATCATCTCGGGATAGCCCGTGAACTCCTCGATGGGGGTTACGGGAACGCCCGCGTCCTCGATGGCACGAGCCGTGCCGCCCGTAGAGATGATCTCGACGCCAAAGTCGTCAACCAGCGTCCGTGCGAAATCGACGACGCCCGTCTTATCGGTAACCGAGATCAACGCGCGTGCGATCTTCACATCAGATCCCATGCAGTCCTCCTGTCTGGTACGCCGCCGTGCTCTGTGAGTCGGTGATACGTCGATCTGCAGCGCTCGCGCAGCGGCATTGAAAATACTGATTCAATGTAGCGCATCGAGCGCATCGATGCACCCCGCAACGGGCGCATGTGCAGAAAAAGTTTGCGAGCGGAGGGGATGGGCACGGCACCGAGCACGGTGAGTTCATGGAACACAGGGGCACCATAATTTGATGCCAATGGCGTGGTAGAACTGTGCTCGATATGCATCCGCAAAAGAAAGAGGCACCATGGTCTCGCGGGTTCTCTACCGACCGTTTGATACCGAAGACTTCGACGCCATCGCGCTGATTCTGCAGCAGCTTTGGCATAACAATTCGGATAACGATGAGTACAACCGCCTTGAGGCCGCGTGCGACCTCGCCTATTGCCTTTCGTCATCGACGTTTTCGCAGGTTGCGGTGATTGACGGCGAGGCGCGCGGCATTGCACTTGCACGCGCAGGACAGAACTCCGGCGTCACTATCAACGAGCATTGGATGGATACCGAACGCGCACTGCTATCGCAGATGCGTGAGCTGGAGCCTGATGCCTGCGCCGAGTATCTCTCGTTTGTGCGCGCAACCATCCGAACCAACAACCGCCTGCTCGAGAGCAGCCCGTTGCCGCACGACAACGAGGTCACGCTGCTTGCCGTGGATCGCGATGTCCATGGCCTGGGCGTTGGCACGGTTTTGCTCGATGCCGCCGTCTCGCACCTGTCCTCGCTTGGAGCGACGAGGGCGCACCTGTACACCGACTCCAACTGCTCGTGGAAGTTCTACGAGATGCACGGCTTTAAGCGCACGGCCACGCACCGCGCCAACCGCGAAGAGCGCCGTCACGACATGCCGCGCGAAAGCTTCCTCTACGAACTCGACCTAACAGCCTAAACCCGGCAGTTAGGGACGTTCCTTTTGTGCCGGCACCCCGGGACACTCCTTGGCAGCAACCGCACCTAGTCGTTGGGGACGTTCTTAAATGATTAGTCGCTGGGGACAGTCTTCGTAGGTAGCGCGTAAAAAGGGGATGGGCTTTCCCCGACGGCTGTCGAGAAAAGCCCATCCCATAATTTAGGACCGCTAGAACGTTCCGCCGCCGCCTCCGCCGACGCCGCCGCCTCCGCCGCCCGAGAAGCCGCCGCCACCGCCGCCGCTCGAGCTATCGGAACTCGAAGCCAGCTCACGGATGCTCTCGTGATACACGTCATCGAATGAATCGAGCGGGGACTCGGTACCGTAATGATGGTAGTACCACCAGTAGCAGGGGTAATTGTCGTAGAAACCGTCGGCGTCGCGCACCTCGGGAGGAACAGCCTCGGCAAGCTGACGCAGGACTTCCTTCGAAACGCCCAGCGCCGCACCCATCACCAGAAGTTTATTCCACAGGACCAGATCGCCGGGGACGGCTTCCTTTAGACGCGTGAAGTCCTCAAGCCAATGCTTAAGCGCCTTGCAGCGAGCCGCCACCTCGGCACCCTCCGGCGTAAAGCGGCGGAAGGTGAGACTCACGCCAATGCCCACAAGCACGATGGGCACCGAGATAATCGCGGCGATAACGTTTGCCTGCGCGCCATCGGTAAAGAAAATGGATCCAATAGGAATAAAGGCAATTAGAATGCCCAGGACCAGGCCAAACACCATTGCGACAATGCCGTCCGAGGCAACGTACTCGCTATCGGCCAACTTGCCCTTAACGGTGTTCTGATAGTCCTCGAGCTTGTCGCCCACGGGCGTAGCGTGCTGCTTGACGTAGTGCTGCAGCTCGTCGAACGTGCGCGAACGATCACCGTTCTCGTCGGGCTTAGCACCGGCAAAGAAGACCTTGAGCACCATGCGGTCAATGCCCTTGGCCGACTTCCAGCCCGCATCACTCACCGTCACACGATACGTCTGCTCTTCTTTTTCATGCCCCAACAGACCCTTCTTGGCCTTGGTCACGGTCGCCTGCTCCAGCTTGATCACACGGTCGTCGGTGAGCTTCATGAGCGTGGCGATATATGCCTGATCGGGCACCTCGTTCCAGCTCATGAGGGCCGAAAGCACGGCGGGATGGTCGGCCGAGGGCACATCGCGGAAATATTCGTCCTGGAAAAGCGGCTTGGGCTTGCGCTTGCGCAGCTTGAGCATAACGATTGTGCCGGTAAAGGCCACCGCCGCAACAACACTTAGCACGACAAGTGCATTGGCAATCATGCGAGCGTGAGCGCGGCGGGCGTTAGCTTCGTCGGCCCATTCCTTCTCTTCGCTCAGGATCGTTGACATGCGCTCTTCGCCCGAGGCGGCAAGCTGCGGCACCCAGTCGCTGGGGAAGGCGATGCGTGCCTCGGCGAATTCGCCCTGATGCACGCAGGGAATGGTATAGGTGACCATGGGTTCGTCCGCATCGAGCGATACATCGCCCGTCAGCGGGCCGTGGCCCCATGCGCGGAAGTTATCGCCCTTGACGGCCGCCGTCCCGGCAGCGGCATTTGCGAAGTACACTTCCATCTCGACATCGTCGGAGTCCGCGGACCAGCCGTCGCCCACAAACTTCCAGTAGAGCTCGGCGGTATCGGCCCAGTTCATAACCGCACCGGTCATGGTATAGCTCACGTAATAGGTCGCGCTGTCGCCGCTCTCGTGAGGACTGAATACCTTAATCCTTACGCCGTCACCGGTCTGCTCGACCGTGTAGACGCCAGAGTCGCCCTTGTTCGCGCTATCGACTTTGTTAAACGCGGTGTCCTCTTCCTCGACACTCAGCACGTCGACGCCCGCCGTGCCGCCCTGCTGGTTGGTGCCCGTATTGATCTCCCAAAACACGCCGTTGATGTCGTCGTCGAAATCAAACTGGCGTCCCTCGACAACGGTTAGCGAGCCGTCGGCCTCGACCGTGGCACCGATATAGGTTTGGGTCATGGAATAACCGTCGGCGTGTGCGGCGGCGGGCAGTAGCAGCAATGCAAGCGCGACGAGTGCGCAGACGGAAGCAAATCGCGCAAACAGGCGGCGCTGCCGACAGGTTTTGGCAACGGGGTCGTTCATAGGCACATCCTTTGTCTGTGATACCAGTAGCGTCATTGTCCCACGTTTGCGGGTACGCATGACAAACATCTAGGCGACCGGAGCGCCAAACGGGATGAAAGTCACACCCGCACCCCGGCAGCTAGTCATTGGGGACGTTCTTAAATGACTAGTCATTAGGGACACCCTTGGCATAGCCCGCCCCGGCAATAGATACCACTTCACAGCTCCGTCACAGGTGTAGCGGCTTTGTGTGGGCGCGGCACGCGCTGATTGAGCCGCCAGCCGAGGGGCATAAAGCAGTTGAGCAAAAACGGTTTGCCCCTTTGCCGTTCGCTCGAGGATCATGTCCCCCTTTTCCGCGGAAACCCCGGCAGTTGCGAAGAGCTGCCGGGGTTTCTGTCGTTTGAGGGGTTGGGCTGGCGGGCGGGGCTTATAGGACAAAATGTGTGTCCACGTTGGGGGCATCGGCGCAGGTCGATGCCCCTTTTTCAGCCGTTTAAATTCCGTGCCCGCTTTTAACCGCTCGGACAGAATGTGTGTCCGGTTGCCTATCGTTCCCGCAGGTAGATAACCTTTTCCGGAACCGTTAAATATCCTTTCGGAAGAGGTGCCCATGAAGGCCGTTTATTGCCCCTACTGCGGCGGTCGGACCAAGCGCAACGGCAGGACTTCATCGGGGTCCCAGCGGTGGAGGTGCACGGCCTGCGGCGCGTCGACGACGGTGAGGTACGACGACACGGCGGCAAGGCTGGACGAGTTCCTCGGGTGGCTCCTCTCCAAGGACTCCCAGGCGGCGATGCCGGGCGGCGGACGGTCCTTCAGGCGCAGGACGGCCGAGTTCTGGGAGGTCTGGCCCATGCCCGTCCCCGACGGCGAGCTGCACCGCGTGCTCCACGTCGACGGGATCTGGGTCGCGCGCGACCTCGTGGTGCTCATATGCTGCAGCGGCGAGAGGGTGGTCTCCTGGTACATGGCCAGGTCCGAGAACTCGAGGGCGTGGTCGGCCCTCATGTCGCCGATCCCGGCACCCGAGGTGGTCGTCACCGACGGCGGGAGCGGGTTCGCCAAGGCCGTGCGCGAGACCTGGCCGCGCACCAGGGTCCAGAGGTGCACCTTCCACGCCTTCTCGCAGGTCAAGCGCTACACGACGACGCGGCCGAAGCTCCAGGCGGGGCGCGAGCTCTACCTCATCGCGCGCGACCTCATGGGCATCGAGACGCTGCACCAGGCCGAGCTCTGGGTCGAGCGCTACCTCGACTGGTGCGGGTTCTGGGCCGACTTCCTGGAGGACAGGACCGTGGTGGACGGCAGGAGGGCCTGCACCCACGAGAGGCTGAGGCGGGCGCGCTCGTCGCTGTCGTCGCTGGTGTCGGCGGGGACGCTGTTCACCTACCTCGACCCCGCCCTGGCCAAGGCCGGCCCGCTGCCGTCGACCAACAACATGATCGAGGGAGGGGTGAACTCGCAGCTGAGGGCCGTCCTGCGCAACCACCGGGGGCTGACGTCGGTCAAGCGCGTGAAGGCGGTATTCTGGTGGTGCCACGCGCACTCGGGGGACGCGAGGACGGCGCGCGAGAAGCTCGCCACGATGCCGACCGACGCGGACATCGACTTCCTGTTCAGCGTCTACTCCGCCTCGCCGTCGCGCGAGGACGGAGGGCCGGAGTGGGGCGACAGGGCAGTGTGGGAGGACCTCCACCACAGGGACCCGTACCCGTTCTGGCTGGATTAATGGATGGAAACGGATGTTCTATCGGGACACACATTTTGTCCTATAAGCCGCGGGCGGCGATCGAGCTGTCGAGCCGGTGGTCCGGCACGCGCAACGCGCGGCCTCGGCAACTTGCAGGCCACGGCAGCGTCTCCCCCACCGCGCCCCGCGCTATACTCGTCCGCATGGATATCAACGCACGCAACATAGCAACACACGCCGCGGACGCACCAGCAACGGCAGTGCCCACCCCCGTCGTGGGCCGTTTTGCCCCGTCGCCCTCGGGCCGCATGCACCTAGGCAACGTGTTCAGCTGCCTGTGCGCGTGGCTTTCAGCCCGCAGCCAAGGCGGCAGCATCGTGCTGCGCATCGAGGACCTGGACGATCGCTGCAAGCGCCCGGAACTTGCCGCTCAACTGATTGACGATCTGACCTGGCTGGGGCTCGAGTGGGACGAAGGCCCCTACTACCAGCACGATCGCCTGGATCTGTACGAGGACGCCCTGCGCCAGCTGCAAGACGCCGGCCTCACCTATCCCTGTTTTTGCACGCGTGCCGAACTCCACGCCGCGAGCGCACCGCACGCCAGCGACGGCACGCCCATCTACCGCGGCGCCTGCAGAGGTCTTTCTGCTGATGAAATCACCCGCCGCAGTGCCCTGCGTGCTCCGGCCACGCGCCTGCGCGTGCCCACCGTCGACGACCTCGCCAGCGACGTGATCGAATTCGTGGACCGCACGTACGGAGCCCAATGCGAAGCACTCGCCACCGAGTGCGGTGACTTTTTGGTGCGCCGCAGCGACGGCGTGTTTGCCTATCAGCTGGCCGTGGCGGTCGACGACGCTGCCATGGGCGTCACCGAGATCGTACGCGGATGCGACCTGCTTGGTTCCACGCCGCGCCAGATCTATCTGCAACATCTGCTGGGACTGCCCACGCCGCACTACGCGCACATTCCGCTGCTCATGTCACCGGACGGCCGCCGCCTTTCCAAGCGCGATCGCGATCTGGACCTGGGCGAGCTCCGCACCCGCTTTGGCACACCCGAGGCACTGTTGGGATGGCTCGCCGGGCAAACAGGCATCGCGCCGGACACCACGCCGCGTACCGCCGAGCAGCTGGTCGAGCACTTTAGCTGGGACGTCATCCGCGCGCATCGGGAGAACATCACTGTAACGGTCGAGTAGCCAGCCACCCCGCCTCTACGCAACATCCCAGGGCTGGAGTTCGTCGCCCAAGCGAACGATGCAGTCGTAGAGCACGGTGTGACGCTCGGCCGGGTTGGCGTCACGATGAAAATACCCGTAGTACCAGCGCTTGTAGTCCAGGTGGTCCTCCAGCTCGTCGAAAAACGTGGTGAGTCGATCGACATCGGGATAATTCCAGCCAGGTGCCGGGTAAAGCGTGGGCGAAAGCATGCGCGTGGAGCAGGTATGGGTGATCGCATAGTCGACCTTCCAACCCACGCTGTCGAGCTTTGCCCGCGCCTCCTCAAAGTTGCGCTCGTCCGGCAGCTCCTGCGGCCACCAGCTGGAATACGGAATGCGGTATTCCTTATCCACGCTCGTGGCGCCGCCCATGGTAGAGATCGTTGGGCCGTCGAGCTCAAAAACCTCACCGCGCGTCAGGCGTCGGATGGGCGAGGTGTCCGACAGGCGCTGCGTCAGGCCGCCGTGCCACAGCTCCATGGGGCGCTCCGACCAGTGATCGAAACGCTCGTGGTTGCCGTCGACAAACAGCACGGTATAGGGGCGCGACTCCAGCCAGGCGATGTCGGCACATTCCTCGGCAGAGAAATCCCACGGAAAGCCAAAGTCGCCCGCGATGATGAGATAGTCGTCACTTGTCAAACCATCCCCAAGATCCCAGTCGCGAAGCTTTTGCATGTCGACGCCGCCGTGAATATCGCCCATCACATAGACCGTCATCGGATCACCACTTCCCTGTAAGTCGCTAGCCCACATTCTGCACGATCACTAAGTCAACCGTTCCAGCCCTTCCATCCTTTGGGACCTACCCTCGCTCTTCCATCCAAACGGGTCAAACACCCAAAAGATCAAATCGAGCACGCCGCCGGTCATCATGGCGCCGGCAAGAGCCATGCAAGCATGCAGAAAGCTGGCACTTCGGAGCACGTCGAACGGCCCCAGAACAGCCAGCAGCGCGACCGCTGCGCCGGCTACGCACAGCGCGAGGCACGGCCCCGCGTCCTTAACGCACTTCTTTGCGAGATGCTTTGCGTTGTCACTCATCGGTATCGAACTCCTTAGAGGGTCGTTGTTCAGACGCATGCCGCCGCGGCAGAGCGGGGCGGCAGGGTAAGTGTCACATGCTGTGCGGACATCAATGGAGAAACCGCCTGCTCGACCAACCTTTGACGCCGTTTTGCACCGACACCACATCCCCCGCTATCGAGGTCTAATACTTTTCCCACCGCTACCCAAAAACTCATCCAACATTAATCTTGGCTCAAGAATCGCTTAATCTATAACCTGCACTATAGAGTTCGACCAAGGGCGAGGCGGCGCCGCGCAACGCAGGCCGCCGAACGCAACGCTCGCGCCCATCGAACGAAAGGACAGGTCATGGACGACCTCGAAAAAGTTGAAACCATCCGCACCAAGTGCAACGTGAGCTACACCGATGCCAAGGCCGCGCTCGACGCCGCCGACGGCAACGTTTTGGACGCCATCATTTGGCTCGAGTCGCAGGGCAAGACGCAGACCACATCGGCGCACGCCGCCACCGAGTCCGCGCCGGTCGACGAGCCCTCGGCCGAGATGGTCGCCGCGCAGGCCGCCTACGAAAAGTCGAGCGAAAAGACCGACTTCTCCAAGAAGATGGACAGCGTGTGGGAGTACCTCAAAAAGCTCTTCCGCCTGAGTTTGGACACCAAGTTTATCGCCACGCGCCGCGATGCGATCATCCTCAACATTCCCATCCTGATCCCCATCGTCGCGCTGTTTGCCTGGGGCGCCACGATATGGCTGATGCTGATTGGCCTGTTCTTTGGCATGCGCTACCGCATCGACAGCGACGGCGACGTGCCCGGCAGCATCAACAACCTTATGAATCACGCCGCCGACGCCGCGGACGACATCAAGCAAAATCTCAACGACGACAAGTAATCGCAGACGGGGGCACGTATGGCACGAATCCTGATCGTAGAGGACGAGGAGAAAATCGCCCGCTTTGTGACGCTCGAGCTGGAGCACGAGGGCTACCAGGTGGAGCACACCGCCGACGGCCGCACCGCCGTGGACCTGGCGCTGGAGCGCGACTACGATCTGATTCTGCTCGATGTGCTGTTGCCTCAGCTCAGCGGCATGGAGGTGCTGCGACGCGTCCGCAAGCACAAGGATGTGCCGGTGATTATGGTCACCGCGCGCGATGCCGTGATGGACAAGGTGGCCGGGCTCGATGCCGGCGCCGACGATTACCTGACCAAGCCGTTTGCGATTGAGGAGCTGTTCGCACGGATCCGCGTGGCGTTGAAGCGCTCGGAGGCCGTGCGGGCTGCTTCGGGCGTTGGCGGCATCGGGACGGGCGCGGCAGGCGGCACGGGTGTCGGCGCCACTGCGATGCCCCCGGTCAGTGACTCGACCCAGGTTTCCGCCTCGCTCTCCCCCGCCACGCTCGCCGTGGGCTCGGTTACGCTCGACCCCGACCGCCGCGAAGTCACGGTCGGCGGCTCGCCCATTGCGCTCACGGCCCGCGAGTTCGATGTCCTCGCCCTGCTTATGGCGCATGCCGAGACCGTGCTCACGCGCGAACGCATCGCGCACGAAGCGCTGGGCTACGAATACATGGGCGACACCAACAACGTCGACGTGCACATCGCGCATCTACGCGCCAAGATCGAGGACGCCGGCGGCGCCCGCATCATCCAGACCGTGCGCGGGGTGGGCTATGTCTGCCGTGCGTAACGCCGAGGCCAAGCGCGTCACATCCATCGCCCGCGCCATCAACTGGAGCTATATGTGGCGCCGCTTGATGAGCTACGTCTGGCTCGATCTGTTGCTGTTGGTTATTGCGGCGGCGATCCTCGTCTATGGATACAACCAGACGCTGCCCGACGGCGCGTTTACCGCAGGATGGATCCCCAGCGCCACCGTTCGCGGCATGTCGCTGAAGCCCGCGCGCGGCTGGGACCTGACAACGCTCACTTATACCGTCGAGTTTGCGCGTACCACCAAGACTTTCCCCCTCGCACAGGACCTCGTCACGTTATGGCCTCTCTACCTTGTCGTTGTGGGTTGGCAGGTCATCAGCGTACTCAACATGCTCGGCGGCGCGAGGCGCGTACGCCGCACCATGGCGCCTCTCAACGATCTGGCCTTGCGCGTGGACGAGCTCGGCCGCATGCAGCTCTCCGGCGGCAAGATGGAAACGCTGGAGCAGGCCATCGTGCGCGCAAGCGTCGACTCACCAAGCGTCACCACCGGCGATGCCGACCTGGCAAGCATCGAGGTCGCACTCAACCGCCTGCTGCGCCAGATGCAAGAGGCCAAGCTGCAGCAGATGCGCTTTGTCAACGATGCAAGCCACGAGCTGCGCACGCCCATCGCGGTGATTCAGGGCTACGTAAACATGCTCGACCGCTGGGGCAAAGACGACCCGGACGTGCTGGCAGAATCCATCGCGTCCCTCAAGGCCGAAAGCGAGCACATGCAGGAGCTCGTGGAGCAGCTGCTGTTTTTGGCGCGCGGCGATGCCGGACGCACGGTCCTGCGGCGTGCGGATACCAACCTGGCCGCACTGGTCGGCGAGGTATGCGAGGAATCGCAGATGATCGATACCGCGCACACGTATCAGCTGGCATACGACGCCGCGCTTGTCAGCGACCCGCGCTGCGATGCGCCCGTCGACGTGGCGCTCGTGAAGCAGGCTCTGCGCGTGATCGTGCAAAACGCCGCCAAGTACTCGGATGCGGGAACGACCGTCACATTTGGCATAACGCCCAATGCGGGCATGGGCACGATCGACATAAGTGTTGAGGACGAAGGCATCGGCATGAACCAGGAATCCGCAGCTCACGCGTTCGAGCGGTTCTACCGTGCCGACAACGCGCGCGATGCCGGCGCGCAGGGTTCGGGCCTGGGGCTCGCTATCGCCAAGTGGATCGTCGACAGCCACGGCGGCGTCATCGGCGTGACCTCGGTCGAGGGCGTCGGCAGCCGCTTTACGATTCGCCTGCCGCGGTAGGAAGCCCCTCGACATAAATAAAGGGATAGGGCCACGCAGCCCTATCCCTTTTTGCTAGCTATGACAGCTTGTGCGCTACTCGCGGCACAGGTGCACGGCGAAGCCGGCGAACTCGCGCTTAAAGTACACGAGTTTGGTACCACCGTCGGGTAGCAGCGCGCGCGACTCCTCGTTGACCTCGAGCCCGCGCTCGGCAAACCACTTCTCAGCCGCATCGATGTCGTTGACGGCAAAGCCGATGTGGCCCTTGGTGCCACGACCGTTCTGCTTCATGATCTCGACCAGCGAATCGTTAAAGTACGAAACCGGGGTCTCGATGACGGGCAGGCCCATCATCGTCGAGAACAGCTCCGCGATCTCCAGGGCGTCTGCCGGGTCGGCGGCGTTAATGCCCACATGGGCAACGCGCATGCCAAAGAGCTCGACCGGGTTGGCGTTCTGCTCACTCATACAGGCAGTGCCTACTGAGCCATGACGTCGAGAACGGCCTTCTCGGCAGCGACGCGGTTCATGCCGGTCATGAAGGGCACGCCGCTCACGTACGGGCAGGTGAGGCCTTCGGGGGCAACGGTGGTGGCGATCAGCAGGTCGGCGCCCTCGTCGCAGTAGTCCTTGGCCTCGGAGATGGCGCACTGCACGATCTCGTACTTGTCGGCGTAACCGTTGGCGTCGAGCAAGGTGGCGACCTTCTGGGCAACGAGCGTGGAAGTAGCAGCGCCAGCACCGCAAGCCAAAACGATCTTCTTCATAGGTAATGTCTCCCTTCATGGTTTACTTTAGGTAAGTGTACCGCAGCGAGCGATGGCACTCGGCCTCGATGAGCTTTTATGCCAGTTTGCTTGCGCGCTGCGTATAATACATCTAGTACGTGTTGTCATACCGCTCGCTTTATGAGCGACTAAGGACCCTAACATGCCCGATTCCCGCACCCTCTGGACCGCCGTCGTTATCATCTGCATCGCCGTGTCGGTGTTCTTTAGCGTCAAAAAACGCACCACGTTCAAGCGCCTGCAGCAGCTTATGGCTGCCAAGCAGTGGGACGAGTTCGATCGTTTGCTCGACGGCAAACTCACCAGCATGCTGTACCCGCGCTACAACCGCGACTACCTGCGTCTGAACTCCTATCTGCTGCGCGAGGACCACGAGCGCGCCAGCGAGATGTTCGACCTGCTGCTGGGACTCAATCTCCCCAAGATGCAGCGCGTCGACCTGGTGATTAAGGCCTTTAACTACTATGTTGGCCAGGAGGACCGCAAAAAGTCCAAGGAGCTTCTGCACGAGATCAAGGGCTTTGAGGGCGGTCAGGCCGAGGCGGTCGCGCACGAGTGCCAGCTGATGTACGACACGATGATCCTCAAGCGCCACAACGACATTCCCGAGCTGGAGCGCATGCTCAAGGATGCCGGTGACGACAAGGTCAAGAGCTGCCGCCTGGAATACCTGTTGGCCCTGCAGTACAAGAACAAAGGCGACGAAGCCAAGTTCCAGGAGTTCCTGGAGAAGTCGGGCCAACACTCGATGGCCGTCAACGCGTAACGGACGGCTTGTGCTAGACTTCTAGTCTCACGGGGGCGTGGCGGAATTGGCATACGCAGGAGACTTAAAATCTCTCGCCGCAAGGATTGTGGGTTCGAGTCCCACCGCCCCTACCATGTGATTGCTTGCGAGCCCGTGTTCCCCAGGGATGCGGGCTCGTTTCTTTTGGACGCCGTCAACTGCAGAGCAGCTCATTTGGGACGGGGCTTTTTTGACTACTTTTTCCGCCCACCCAATGAGTTTCCTACCACATTTTCCGATGGAAAAACGTGGTTGTCTCGCACATTTTCCGATGGAAAAACGTGGTTGTCTCGCACATTTTCCGATGGAAACACCCAAATGGCCTTATACTAACCGAGAGGGTTGGGAGGCAATATGCAGCGACAGCTTATGAGCGAACTTATCGCTTGGAAATCAAGGACGAATCGCAAACCTCTCTTGCTTAAGGGAGCCCGCCAGACAGGAAAGACTTGGCTTCTTAACGAATTCGCAAGCCAGCAGTATCGAAACGTCATTCGTTTTGACTTTATGCTCGAGCCGAGCACACGCTCGCTGTTCGATGGGAACCTCGACCCCAAGCGCATCATCTCCCAGATAGAACTCCTACGTGGCCAAACCGTAACGCCGGAAGACACGCTCATCATCTTCGACGAGATCCAAGAGGCGCCACGCGGGATCACCTCGCTCAAGTACTTCAACGAGCTTGCACCCGAATACCACATCGTAGCAGCCGGTTCCTATATGGGCCTCGCGCTCCGACGCGAAAACGAGTCATTTCCCGTCGGCAAAATCGACCAGCTCACCATGCGTCCCATGGGGTTTGCTGAGTTCGTTCGTGCCGTCGACGGCAACCCGCTCGCCGACGCCATCCTTGCCGCAGACATGAACCTTCTAGCAAACGTTACCGAAAAGCTCGAGCACTTGCTCAAGGAATACCTTGTTGTCGGCGGTATGCCCGAAGTTGTCTCCACTTTCGCCGAGACACGCGACTTCATCGAAGCCCGAAGGCTTCAACAGCAAATCATCGAGGCTTACGAATCCGATTTTGGCAAACATGCACCCGCCCGCATCGTCGAGCGCATGAGGTTGGTTTGGAAATCCCTTCCCGGCCAGCTTGCAAAGGAGAACAAGAAGTTTGTCTATGGCGCCCTTCGTCCCGGAGCGCGCGCACGCGATTTCGAGGAAAGCCTCCAGTGGCTCACGGACTACGGAATCGTTCATAAGGTGCCACGTGTTTCCGCTCTAAAGGCGCCGCTCTCGAGCTATGAAGACCTCTCGGGCTTCAAACTGTTCTGCATCGACACCGGTATCCTCGGAGCGCTCTCCGGTCTCTCTCCGGCCATCGTTCTTAACGGATCCGCTGTTTTTACCGAGTTCAAAGGTTCGCTGACCGAACAATACGTCGCGCAGGAGCTTTTGCTCCAGGACAAAACTCCCGCGTATTGGTCCTCTACCTCTGGCAATGCCGAAACCGACTTTGCCATCGACCATGCGGGAACCGTGCTTCCGCTTGAGGTCAAGGCGGCAGAGAACCTTAAAGCGAAGAGTCTGAAAATAGCCTGCGAAAAATTCAAACTCGAGCGTTGCGTGAGGAGCTCCCTGACGGCATATAGAGACGAGGGCATGCTCATCAATATTCCGCTTTGGGAGATTGGGCAGATCGACAAGCTGGCATAGGCGCTGTAGGGACGCCCCGCAAGGACTGTCCCCAGGTGCCGGCAGAAAAGGAACATCCCCAGGTGCCGGCTGTTGAGTTGCGGTGGAATAGGGACTGTTTGGTTCCCGAAAGGGCGATTTTAGTCCGTATTTCACCGCAACTTATTTAAAGGGCGCTGAGGCTGGGAGTCCAGCCGATGGTGGGGGTTGTGCCGTCGAGAGTCTCGTTGATGGTGGCGGCCATGCCAGCGAGTAGGCTGTTCTCGCTTACGGTGAGCGTCTTGTAGCCGCCGGCTCGCATGAGCTCGCGAATCACCACGGCACCTGCCAGGATCACGCCCGCGCGCTTGGGCTGCACGCCTGGCAGCGCAGCGATACCCTCCACATCCAGCGTAGACATATGATCGATAGCGTCCGAGATCTGCTCCATCGAAAGCTCGCGCAGGTGCACAAAGTTCGAGTCGTACGGCTCCAGTTCGTGGACCAGCGCCACGAGCGTGGTAACGGTACCGCCCACCGCGACGAGGCGCTCGGCGCGCTCAAAGTCGACAGGCAGGCCCTCAAAGTAAGCCCCGAACTGCTCGCCCGCCCATACGCCAGCGGCGGCAAGTTCACTGTCCGTTGGCGGCAGTGCCGAGAAAAACCGCTCGGTCACGCGGCGGCAACCGATGTCCAGCGAGCGCGTTCCCTCCAGAGCAAAGATACCGCGCTCCGGTGCATAGACGCCCGTCGCGAGCTCCGTGGATCCGCCGCCCGAATCGGCAACGATGATGCGCTCGCCGGCAAAGTCGTGCGCCACGCCAAAAAACGTCAGGCGCGCCTCGACCTCGCCCGGAATCACCTGTGGCTCAAGCCCCAGATCGCGCAGGCCGTCCAACAGCAGCGCGGCATTGGACGCATCGCGCGCGGCGCTCGTGCAGGTGGTGCAGACGCACGCGGCCCCAAAGGCACGGGCCTCGTCCACAAACATCCGGCACGCAGCGAGCACGCGCTCAACGGCCGCCTCGCAAAAGCGCCCCGTCGCGTCGACGCCCTCGCCCAAGTCGGTAATCTCGGTATGCTTGGACGATTCCACGATCGCCCCGCCCTCGACCTGGGCCAACACCAGGCGCGACGACACCGTTCCCAGGTCGATCGCGGCTACCTTATAGCGTTTGCAATTTGTCATTGCGGGCTCCCCTCCGGGCGCTATTTGCCGTTGGACACGACCGTCTGGCCCTCGACGCCGTTAAACCCAAACAGCATGTCGAGCGCTTGGATGTACCACGGCGCGTCCTTACCGACTTCTTCGATTTCCTTGGCAACTTCGCTGGCCTTCTTGGCGTTCGACGACTTCTGGCTCGACGAGGCATCCGAATCGCCGTCCAGGCCCTGCACTTCAATCCTCTTTTCGCCGGGCATCACCAAGCCCAGGTCCTCGGATGCCGCATCCTTGATACCCTCCTCCGAGAGCAGCTTGTCGACGCTTTTTTGCAGCTCGTCGTTATATTGCTCGCGAATCTCGACCTGCTTGGCCAAGATGTCGCTCGAGCGTTTTGCCACGTACAGGTCGCGCACGGGGAAATACAGGCTCACGAGCGCCAGTGCCACCACGATGCCGATGAATAGCCCTCGCTGAGGACCGTGGGTAAAGTCATAGATTGCCTTGACCACCGCATTGTCGTTGGCGTAGCGCATAAAGTCCGAACCCGAAAGACGACTCGAGGGCCTGCTCGACTTGTCGTGTGTCTGGGCCGAGGGACGCGACGCATGCGACGAACGTGCCGGGCGCACCGGTCCATCTGCCGAAGTATTCACTTGAGCATTGGGACGCGAGGTACTTGTCGGGCGCTGCGTGGAGCGGTCGGCACCGGCGTAGGCGGACCCGCCGAGCTGCACCGTGCGCGCACGGCGAGGCGACGGCTCACGCGAACCGGCGGAAT
>CAVKNR010000002.1:0-43359 GCA_963657575.1 Sodaliphilus sp. | reverse complement strand
AGCGTCGCTGCGCCTGGCGCGGCATCCCCGTTCGCGTGGACGAGGTCCGTATGGGTGAGACGCTCGATCTCACCGACGCCGACATCGTCATGATGGGCGGTGGCTCCGACCGCGACCAGCTGGCGGTTGCACATGAACTGCTCGCTCAAAAAGACAAGGTCGCATCCTATGTTGAGGACGGCGGTTCGCTGCTTGCCATCTGTGGCAGCTATCAGCTGCTCGGCCGTTCGTACTATATGGGTGAGGATCGCATTGAGGGTCTGGGCGTCATTGCCGCCGAAACCGTACGCGGCTCCGATCGCCTGATCGGCAACGTAGCCGTCAAAACCGATCTGGCACCTGAGCCCTTTGTGGGATTCGAGAACCATGGAGGTCGCACGCTTTTGGACGCCGAGGCCACGCCGCTCGGAACGTCCGTCATCACGGGCACCGGCAACAACGGCGACGATGGCTTTGAGGGCCTGATCTACAAGGGCGTCATCGGCACGTACCTACACGGACCGGCACTGCCCAAGAACCCCGAGCTCGCCGACTGGCTGATCGCGCACGCCCTCGAGCGCCGCGGCGATGCGCAGGCCACAGCCCTGCTGCCGCTCACGCCCCTCGACGACACCTGCGAGCACGCCGCCCACGACGCCGCCATGAAGCTCCTCCCCTAGCACCTCACCACCACAAAGGGGACAGGCACCTTTGTGGTGGTTTTGCCCCGTCCCAGCGGTTTGTCTCAATCTGTAACATCTAGACCGTTGAAAGTCGTTTTACTGTTACAGATTGAGATATTCGCCCCGACGCGCGCCGTCCGTCTCAATCTGTAACAGATAGAGCCGATTTGCCCGCCCAGATGTTACAGATTGAGATATTTGAAAATCGAAATAGAAACCCACTCCTGTGTGGTGGTTTTTCAATCTGCCAACGATATGTGAACGGATAGAAAAGTCTGCTATACTCTTTCCCGCTGTCCCCATCGTCTAGCGGCCAAGGACGCCACCCTTTCAAGGTGGATATCGCGGGTTCGAATCCCGCTGGGGGCACCATTCTAATTTTCCTCGAACCCGCTGGATGTCAAGTCTGGCGGGTTCGTTGCTTTCCGTGTCGTAATTCAGCGTCACGAGCACGTCTTCGTCGGATACGCTCACCTGCCAGACGAACGCCTTCAATAAGGTGGCGTCATCGAGCTTCGCGCCGCACTGCAGGAAGTCCGCGAAGCGCTCCGGGTCTATCTTCTGCTCCTGGATGGCCTGCAGGTCGTAGTTGGCGCGTGCCTTCTGCTGCTCAAGCTCGGCTATGCGCTCCTTCACGCCCGGCGCTATGATTCCCTGCTCGATGGCGTTCAGGATGTTCTTCAGCCCGCGCTCCGCAGCTGAAAGGGATTCCGCCGCCTGTTTTCGCCTTGTGGCCACCTCCGCCCCGTCCGCTCTCTCCGCGACCATATGGGCTATCCTCAAGGCCTCCTCGCGGTCTGCAAGCAGCTCGCGCAGGGCACCGACGATAGCGCCCTCAAGCTCCTCTCGGCGCACGTTTTTCATGCACCCGTCAACGCAGCTGTAGTACTCGTATTTGACGTTGCGCCGCCCGCGCCCGCTCACGCCCTGCAGGTTTCGCCCGCAGCCGGCGCATATGGCCTTGCCCGCCAGGGCGAAGTCGCCCCAGTCCTCCGAAGAGCGCTTCTTGGTTCCCTGCACCTGCTGAGCGTCCATGAAAGTCACCTCGTCTATGATCGCGGGCATTCCGCCCTCCTTGACTATGCCGCCCCACTCGTAGCGCCCCGTGTAGCGCCTGTTGTGGAGCATCTGGTAAACCATCGAGTAGCCGCACGGGTTGCCGTTGGAGGTCTTCACGCCTCGCTTGGCGAAGTCCCGAGCTATCGAGTTCACGGTCTCGCGGTTGATGCGCCGCTTGAAGGCCTCGCGCACGAACGCGGCGTCATGCTCGTCTACCTCGTACTCGTCGTCCTCCGACTTGCGGTAGCCGAACACGCGCACGCCGTTGGTCTTGCAACGGAGCGCGTTGCCCTCCATTCCGCGCTTGGTGCGTATGGCGGTCTTCTTCGACTCGCAGGCGGCGAGGCCTTCCAGCAGCTTCTCGTAGATGATGCCCTCGGGCGAGTCGGGTATGGCCTCAAGCGCCGACACGAGCTTCACGCCATTCTTGGCAAGCTCGCGCTTGTATATGGGCGCGTCGTACTCCCCACGGGAGAAGCGATCCATCATGTACACAAGCACTATGTCGGATTCGCCCGCGTTGGCTATCATGCGCTGAAACTCGGGGCGGTCGTCGGTGCGGCCCGATATGGCGTAATCGCAGTACTCGGCGGCGATGGCGTAGCCCTCGCGTTTGCACCAGTCGCGGCACACGCGCAGCTGGTCGTCTATCGAGGCCTCGCGCTGCTTGTTGCACGAAAAACGGGCGTATATGACGGCGGTCTTACACTCCATGTTACAATCGCCCCGCTAGGTTAAGGAGGCTGCTGTGGCGCAGAACGACATGTACGTTGTCATGTATAAGATCCTGGCCTATATTTACGGCTGCATGAAGAAAGGCGTCGAGCCTTCCGACGAGGAATGGGGCCATGCGGCACTCGGCATCCCGTATCCCTACTGGTTCCGTATCGTCTCCGAGCTTGTCGGACACGGATACCTGGGCGGCGTGGAGCTTCGCAAATCCAAGATGGGCGCGGTCATAAGCACGTCCGACCCATACGTGACGATGGAAGGCGTGCGGTTCATGGAAGAGAACTCCATGATGTCCAAGGCGCTCGCGTTCCTTCGCGAAGCCAAGGCCGCGATTCCTATGATTTGATGGCATAATAAGGAACGGCCTCCTTTCAGAGGTTCTGTGGAAAGCCCTACGGGTAGCGCTGCAACGCTGTGACCCCGTGGGGCTTCTTTTTTCTTTACCTATATAAGACGGTAAACGAGTACAGCATCATGTCGCTGTCGCGCGTGTTGGCGCTGACGGCCATCTTGACATCGACGACTTGACAACCTTTATCCTGGATGCGCGACAACGTTCCGTCGATGCGCTCGGTAACCTTGTCCTCAAGCTGCGTGGCGGTCGAATACATGGCCTTGCCCGCGACCTGGAACACGATGGCGTGAACCTTCCCGTCGCTCACGATGAACTCGTCCGCATCGCTAGCCATCTTCTTAGCGGCGCTTTTGTTGAACATTCCCATGTGTTATTCCTTCCGTTCGCCAGTATCCCAAGGCCCCGTACCCAATAGTTCATCAACGGAGCATTCGTAATACCTTGCAAGCTTTATGAGCTTTGATCCATTGATTTCGCGTTGCCCGCTTTCCATCATCGAGTAAGCGGGAACACCTATACCGAGAACAGCGGCCACTTCGGGCTGCTTCTTCCCATACTTGAGTCTTGTTTCCTTGAGACGGAATTGCGTGCCCACTGTGCCCTCCTTGCTTCTATAGGCACATTGTACAAAAAAATTTACAAATAGTGAATTCCTTACTTGCAAAAGGTCAGAAGTTCTTCTATATTCACTAATTGTGAAGTTCACAAATAGTGAAATGGAGGTGCATATGAACCCGATCGCAAGCGAGCGAGTTCGAATCGGTCTTAGCCAAGAAGATTTGGCAACGAAGCTCGGACTCAAAAGCCGCGCCACTGTTGCTAGCTACGAAAGTGGCGGTGAAATCCCCGGCTCGAAGCTCGTAGCCATGACGAAGCTTTTCCATTGCTCCGCAGACTACCTGCTTGGACTTACGGAGAACAGGACGGTGGCCTAAATGGCCGAACAGCAGACGCCCACCAAGCAGCAGGCAGAAAAGCCCAAAACGCCGCGCGAGCTGGCATTCGACCACATGTGCGACGTGCTGGTCAAGGCGTACCGGGAAAGCGAGCAGAAAGGCGAGAAGCAGGCGTAATGAGGCAGTGGTCGACACATGAACTCATGTACCTCGAAGAGCACGCGGGCGAAGGCGCTAAGGCGATAGCCAAGGCGCTGGGACGTTCGGAAGACTCTGTTAAGTATCAAGCGCAACGCTGCGGACTCTCGCTCCGCAAGCGCAGCCAGTGCCCCAACTGCGGCAGATGGACGTTCCGCCCCCTGAACCGAATCAACGGCTGGTGCATCGAGTGCACGAAGGAACTTCACATGTCCGACCTAGCCGAGCAGGCCAACGCCATGCGAGAGGAGGCGATCAGGGAGAAGAGGAACAACCAGGAGCGACAGCGCTACTACAGCGCAAAGAGCCGCGCCAAGAAAAAGCAGAAATAGGCACACCAAAAGCCACACGTGCTATGACCAGCGGAAACATCAGAAAGGAGCACGAAATGCAAAGCAAAAAGAAAGCGAGCGCCCCCAGCTACCACACTCCGAGCGCCCGCATGAACCGCATCGAGAACGATGCTTCGACCATCATACCATTCGAACGCAAGCAGCGCCCAACCGCGAAGGAGATGCAGGACACCTCCCAGTTCAAGGCTGGCGTTTTGGTCGGCTTCCTAGCCGCCACGCTCATCTTCCTCATCGTCCTGTGGGCGTGGGTAATCCCCACGATGGACGGCGCGGTGGCAACCGCCCAGCAGGCCTACGAGACCACGGCGGGTGTCGTCCATGCGTAACGACGAGCGCTACAGTCCCAAGCCGCAGAGCAACCAGCTTGAGATATTCGGCCTCGGCTTCGCAGGCGAGCAGGACTTCCAAGAGGCCCGCAAGTGGATCGAGAACAACCCCGGCGCCTGGAACTTCATGGTCGAGAACGCCGTGAGGCTCAACCGCAAGGGCTACGTGTCGGTCAACGAGCTGCACGTGGCCTGCAAGAACGGCATCGCCCCGAGCCTGGCCCGCATCATGGAGGCCCGCTACCCGCAGCTGAAGGGCGCTTTCAACAAGCACCGCAGCCAGTCGGACGGTTTCAGAGAATGAGCTGGGTTCAAACGCTGGCAGCGACGGCGCGGGTCGTGGTTCCGGTTCGCGAGGTCGTGGGCAAGCAGCGCCCCCGCACCGATTACCGCAACCGCCGCACCTACACCCCCACCAAGACCTTGAAGGCCGAGAAGGAGGTGCGCGACGCGTGGCGGGCCGAATACGGCGAGACCTTCGCCGGGCACGACGGCCCCGTGAGGATGCGCATATCCACCTACCGACCGCTCGCTAAGAGCAATCCCAAGTATTGGGAAGGGCGCTCTGACATGGGAAAGCCCGACTGGGACAACGTGGGCAAGCTCGTCTGCGACTCGCTCAACGGCCTCGCATTCAAGGACGACCAGCAGGTGATCACCTGCACCGTGGACAAGCGCCCGAGGCCCTGCCACGGGACGCAACCGTTTATCAGCATCTACATCGAGTACTTCGTTGAGGAGTACGTGAAGGAGAAGAAATGAAGCACTTCGAGAACAACGTGAACGACGGCATGAGCCGCACCGACAGCATCGAGACGCTTATCGACCTCACCAGCTGCATCGCCGTGAATGCCCTCATGGTGGCGGGCGGCGAGGCCGAGGCTGACGAGAAGGACGCGGGCGCTTGGTGGGCCATGATCGCCCTGGCCGAGGCCGCGCTTGAAAGCTACCCCGAGGACGTGCGCGCCAAGGGCTACCAGGTCGTCAACGAGAACACCAATCGGGAGCTTGTGGAGCAGGCGCGCCGCAAAGAGGCCGAGCAGGCCGCCAAGCACGTCATGAGCATCATCTTCGGCGTGAAGAAGGAGGACTAGCCGTGGCGCTGATCACAACGCAACCGGTAAGCGCACACGCCCTGTTCAAGCAATCGACCATCAAGGGCGACGAGGCGGTCTTGCAGTTCTCCGTCCGAATGGACAGCGAGAACGCCTTCCCCCTGATGAAGAAGACGGGCGGCTACGTGATCCTGACCGTGGAGAGCGAGCAGAAGACCATCGAGTTCGACGACGAGACCGGGGAGGTCTGGGATGAGTAACGAAGCCGAGAACGTTGTGGCCGAGGTCATCGAGGAGCAGGACGCATCGAGCCTGACCGTGGCCTACAAGCCGTCCGTCATCGAGGCGAACTTCGACGCGCTCGAAGCCCACGTGCGCAAGACCGTCGAGGCCTACGATGGCGCGACCTACGACCTCACCAAGAAGGAGAACATCGCAGAGGCCAAGCACGACCGCAGCTACCTCACCGGCCTCAAGAAGGAGATCGACGAGCGCCGCAAGGCCGTGAAGCGCGAGTACAGCAAGCCGCTCGACGCCTTCGAGAAGCGCTGCAAGCAGATCACGGCCATCATCGACGAAGCCGCCGACAACATCAAGGCGCAGCTCGACCAGGCCGAGGAAGAGCGCAAGGCCCGCGCTTACGCCAAGTTGCAGGAGCACTACGAGGAATTCGCCGGGCTTCTGGCCCCCGTCGTGCCCTATGAGCGCTTCCACGAGCCGCAGTGGCTCAACAAGACCTTCGGCGAGATCAAGGCTTGCGAGGCGCTTGAGGCGAAGGTCTCCAAGCTGGCGGGTGACTGGGAAACGCTCAAGTCACAGTTCGAGGGCGAGCCTTTCTATGCCGAGGCCGAGCGCGAGCTGTTCGCGACCCTCGACCTGGGCGCAGCGCTCACAGCGGCCCGCAAGGCGGCAGAAGAGGCCGCGCGCATTGCCGAGCTGAAAGCCGCCATGGAACCTGAACCAGAGCCGAAGGCCGCGCCCGAACCCGCCGGCAACTGGTATCCGGGCGGAAGCCCCATGCAGGAGATCGGCGACGAGCCTATCGGCCCCGCACCCATTGCCGCACCGGCGCCCGCGCCCGCACCAGTTGCCTCACCGGCGCCCGTGTCGAGTGGCCCCGCAACCCCCTGCGTGATGCTCATCGACTCCGCCACGACCGACCAGATGCAGGCCATCGGGCGCTTCTGCGGGAGCATCGGCGTGAGCGGCGTGTTCAAGCGCGGCACCCTGCAGCAGGTCTACGAGCGCACGATTCGTTAGGAGCATCGAATGGCAGACGACAAGCACATGACAATCGACCAGGCGGTGGCGCAGGTTCAGCGCTCCGTGGTCGTGCCGAAGGCGCGGTATAACGCGCACAGCAACTACTACTACCGCTCGATGGAGGACATCGTTGCCGCGCTCAAGGAGCCTTGCCGTGACGCGGGCGTGTTCTTCACCCTCAACGACTCCATCGAGCAGGTGGGCGACCGCTTTTACGTGAAGGCCACCTGCCTCGTGAAGTTCGAGGACGGCACGCCCGGCGAGATCGTCATTTGCGCCTACGCCCGCGAGCCGCTCGCCCAGAAGGGCATGAGCGAGACGCAGCTCACCGGCTCGGCGTCGAGCTACGCGCGCAAGTACGCGCTCTGCGGCATGTTCGACATCGACGGCACGAGCGACCCGGACTCCCTGAACGGCGTGGAAAAGCCCGAGAAGGAGCCGCCCGTGCAGGGGCCATTCGACGCCAAGTGCAAGGCCTGCGGCACCGCCTACCGCTTCAACAGCCGCGAGCAGTACGAGCAGTTCATCCAGAACCCCGGTTGCTGCGCGACCCCGACGTGGACGGTCTTGTAGGCCATGCAAGACCTGTACGGAGAGCGCGAGCAGCTTTTCGACCAGCTCATGCAGGAGCTTGAGGCCCTGCGCAGGACTGGCCAGCAGTACGCCGAGAACGAGGCCGAGTACCGCAAGGCGCTGCGCATAGCCATCTTGGAGGAGCGTTCCAAGGGCACGCCGGTCACCGTGATAAGCGACCTGTGCCGGGGACGCCCCGACATAGCCGAGAAGAAGCAGCTGCGCGACTGCGCCGAAGCGCTCTACAAGGCCTCGAGCGAGGCAATCATGGCAATCAAGTTGAGGATCAAGACCGTTGACGCCGACATCCAGAGGACGTGGACGAGCGGCGGCACCGGAGAAAGGAGCTTTTTGTGAGCATCAACCGAGTGAACATTACGGGCAACCTGACGCGAGACCCCGAGCTTCGCAGCACGGCGGGCGGCATGGCGGTTCTCGGTTTCGGCGTTGCGGTCAACGACCGCCGAAAGAACCAGCAGACGGGCCAGTGGGAGGATTACCCGAACTTCGTCGACTGCACGATGTTCGGCAACCGCGCCGAGGCCCTGAGCCGCATCCTGCGCAAGGGCATGAAGGTGGCCATCGAGGGCAAGCTGCGCTACAGCTCGTGGGAGGACAAGAACGGCGGCGGCAGGCGCTCGAAGCTCGAAGTCATCCCCGACGAGGTGGAGCTTCTGAGCCAGAACCCCAACGCCCAGCAGGGCCAGCCGCAGCAGTACGCGCCGCAGGGCTACCAACCGCAGGCCTACGCGCCCCAGCAGGCACCGCAGCAAGCGTACCAGCCGCAGCAAGCGCCGCAGCAGCAGGCACCCCAGTGGAACGCTCAGCAGGCCTACCAGAACCCGCCTGCCGCCCCGCAGCCGCGCCAGCAAGCACCAGCGCCCGCGCCGCAGTACGCGCCCCAGCAGACACCGCAGGCCCCGCAGCAAGCGCCCCAGCAGCCCGTACAGCAGTCGATGGACGTGTACGACGACGACATTCCCTTTTAGGGGTGACGACGGCGTGCAAGTCCTGGACTCGCTCATCGACGGGCCGCTTAGGCTTCGCAACCGCAGGGAGGGCGACGAGCTTATAGGCATGATCGTCCGGTACCTGCGCACGGGCGAGGAACCCGAGCCGCGCACCGACACCCAGGAAGCGGTGCTAACGGCCATACGGCCCGTCATGGAAACCTCCCGCTCGCGCATCGTGGCGGGAGGCAACGGCGGCAAATCGTCAAGCAACGACGCAAGCAAAGCCGAAAGCAAACGGCCAAGCAAAACGGGAAGCAAACCGCAAAGCAAAAGCGGAAGCAAAACGTCAAGCGAGCTGGCAAGCAAATCCGAAAGCAAACGGCCAAGCGAAGAGGAAGAGGAAGTAGGAAGAGGAATTAAGGAAGAGGGAAAAGCGAGTGCGGCGCGTTTCCGCGCCCCCTCTCCCGAAGAGGTAGCCGAGTACGCAGCCGCCTATGCGGCGTCCAAGGGCATCGACCTCGCCTCGACCGACTTCGACCCAGAGCGGTTCGTCGACTTCTACGCCCAGAAGGGCTGGATGGTCGGCAAATCGCGAATGAAGGATTGGAAGGCCTCCGTGCGCAACTGGGTGCGCACCTCGAAGCCGATACGCGAGACGAAGCAGGAGGTGAGCGAAGGTGACGACTTTTCCCAGTACGACTGAGTGCCCGCATTGCGGGGCCGTACTCAACGCGCGGTACGCCCAGCTGGGCCTCAAGCGCCTGTTCTGCGGCTACGAGTCGTGCGACTGCGAAGGGGCCGTCGCCGAGCGCGCTGCCATAGCGGCGCAAGAGCAGGCTGAGGCCGAGAAGGCCGTCGCCGAGAAACGCAGGCGCTCGCTTGTGCGCTGCGGCGTGCCCGAGCGCTACCTGGGGCTTGACCACCCCATGGCCGACGAGCTTGCGCTTGCCATGGAGGGCGGCCAATGGCTCTACCTGTGGGGCGACGTCGGCACCCGCAAGACGACCTGCGCCGCAGCCGTGGCCATGCGCTTGCACGACCGGGGCAAGTCGCCGCTCATGGTGCCGATGTACCGCGTGCTCGACGAGATTCAGCGCAGCTTCCACGACGGCGGTGACCCCTTGAAGCGCTATGCCGAAGCGGGCTACCTGCTCATCGACGACTTGGGCAAGCGCAGGCCCACGGGCTTCGTGCTCGACAGCCTGTTCCAGCTCATCGACCAGCGCTACTCGGCGATGCGCCCCACGCTGGTCACTACGCAGTACAGGCCCAGCGACCTTGTGCGCAGGCTCGCCGAGCAGGGCGACGCCGACACGGCCAAGGCCATCGTGTCGCGGCTGCGCCACGGGGCAAGGGTGGTCGAGTTCGACGGCCCGGACAGGAGGCTCGCATGATCCTACAAGCAAGCCAGCTGCGCGGCTGGCCGAAGGAGCGCGCCGAGCTTTACGGAAAGCCACACCTCGGGGCGCGCTACACGGGCAAGCGGTCGTACGGGCTTCTGCAAGACCGCTGCTGCGTCTGCGGCAGGCGCGCGCAGAGCTGCCACCACGTGGCGCACCGAAGCTGGGGGCTTGAGTTCGAGCTTGTCACGCCGAACGGCACGTGGAGCCTGCGAAGCCCGCTGTTCGCCCTGTGCGGCAGCGGCACGACCGGGTGCCACAACCAGTTCCACGGCGGCGCGGGCCTCAGGGCCGAGTGGCGCTGGCGCTCCAAGGTGTACGAGGAGGCCTGGTGGACGGGCCAACTGCTGGAAGTCTACGAGCCGCACCATCCGGGGCTGTACGAGTACGGCTATTGGGCGATAACCGACGAACACGGAAACGAAATGATCCGAGAAGGGAAATGACCATGGAGATCAAGACTTGCGAGCAGTACGTGCTCGCGCAGCTGTTCGACCAGCAGGACGAGAACGACATGCTCAACCGCGAGCTGAAGTACCGCGACGAGCGCATCGACGAGCTGACCGGGCAGATTGATGCCATCGAGGCGGCGCACGGCTCCGCGATGCAGCAGGCCATCCGCAAGGCCGGGCGCGATGCGCTCATGAGCCACTGCACGGGATACGCGTGCGAGGTGACCGACGGCGAGACGTTCGAGGACTGGTGCCTTGAGAATGTGCGCAAGTACTACCTGCCCGAGGGCATCAGCGTGCTTGCGTTCATCAAGGAGTTCGAACCTGAGCTTCGCGCGAAGTACGGCAAGCAGGCTGCCGAGGCGCGCGAATGATACGCATCTACGAGCGCTCGCTCTGCCAGAGCTACGCAAGCGCATACCGGCAGGGCATCGAAATCGCCACCACGGGCACCGAGGAAGAGGCGCTTTCCATCGTCGAGGCCCTGACTGACGACAGCTACCAGTGCTTCGCACTGCTGGAAGACGGAACCGTGCTCGACCTGCGGGGCCGGTTCCCCGGTTGCGTGGAGTTGGGCTGTGAGGAGGAACGCGATGGCAACCGAGATTGAGCCGCTGATTATGCCGTTCGACCCGCTTTGGGTCACCACCAGCAAGCGAGAGTACCGCGAGGCCGTGCGCAGGATGGGCGAAGAGCCGGGAGACACCAAGGGCAAGGACGGCCTCACCAGCTGCATCCCGGGCAAGGGGTGCGTGATCTGGATCAGCCGCAAGGTGAAGGCTCCGGACCTGTACGCGCTCGCCGCCCACGAGGCGACGCATGCGGCGTGCGACATGCTTGCCAGCATTGGGGAGGACACGCCCGCCGCCGAGGAGCTGGCCTACATGGTGCAGTCCATCACGGCGGGAATCATCATCGCCTGCGAGGGCCGCAGCGATGGCTAACGCCAAGGTGTTGCGGAAAGCGCAACTGCTGCGCCTGATGGTTGACGAGTTGTGCGACAACATCGAGGCCCGAGAGGCTAGCGAGTCGTGCCTGCACACCTACGGCAGCCTCGGCTACGGCCTGGAAGACGGGCAGGGCAAGACCCAGATACAGAACGACATACGCAGGTGCAGGAGAACGCTCCTCGACCTGTGGAAGCTGATAGGAAAGGAAATCTGATGACCGACGAGAAGAAAACCGAGACCGCCAAGGAAGCTGCAACCGTGAAGAAGGCCATGATCTCGCAGCCGATGGCCGGCAAGACAGACGAGGAAATCGTGGCCACGCGCGACCTCGCCGTGGCGAAGCTGCGCCAGATGGGCTACGAGGTCGTGAACACCCTATTCACCGACGAGTGGTACAGCGACGAGGCCATGAAGGAGCGCGGCGTGGTGCAGGTTCCGCTGTGCTTCCTCGCGAAGTCGCTTGAGAACATGAGCCTTTGCCATGCTGCCTACTTCTGCAAGGGCTGGGAAGACGCCCGAGGCTGCAAGATCGAACACGACGCCGCCACCGCATACGGGTTGGAGGTGCTTTATGAGGAGTAGCGAGTTCTCCGCCGAGGCAGCCCGCATGACGGTGGATGCCGTGAAGGCGTTGGCCGAGTGCTTCGCGCGGGCGTTCCGCCAAGCGGCGAAGGCGATACGCAAGCTGGCGAAGCGGCTCGACCCGAGGTGGCAGCGCCGCTATCGCCGCGCGCTAGCGCGATCGCGCCGCAACAACCTGTACCTGAAAAGCATAGGAAGGTGCCGATGATGATTGACGACGCGACGCGCAACAGCGTTGCCGACCAGCTTGAACACGATGCAGTCTACCTCGACGGCTCGTCTCTATCCGAATGGTGGGCACGCCTTCAGTCTGTGGCATGCAACTATGAAGATTTCCCCGATCCGCGCTCCTTGTTCACGCGCCTGGCGGGACTCATCAGGCCGAACCCCATCAACGGAAGCACGTCCGACGGCTATCACACCTTTGACGAGCTATACCACCACCGAGCCGTGCTATTTTCCGTCGTCGTTTCGGCGTTTCCCGACAAGGCATGGAAAGCGAAGGCGCACAGCGACGGCACCATGTATGGCGGCATGTTCATCGTCGGCATCGACACGCCAGACGGCCAGGCCACCTATCACTACGACATCGATCCGTACTGGGGTATGTTCCGCTGCAAGGAGCTTGACCGAGCGCCAGAGTGGGACGACCACACGCCAGAGCAAGCTATTGAGCGCATAGGCAAGCTGACCGGCCTTATCGACCGCGCGACCACGCACCTTGTCCTCGATGAAGACGGCCGCACGTGTTGCGCAAAATGCGGATGCGACTACCTATGCATGAGCAGCGCGACGTATTGCCCAGATTGCGGCGCGAAGGTCGCCAAGAATGGCTAGAGGCAGGACGAAGCGGTTTACCGAAAGCGAGCTGCGCGAGAGGCGAAACCGCCAATGGTGGGAATCCCGCGCCCGCTGCGGCTATGCGACCGTCTGCCCTCTGTGTGGCAGGTACACACTCTCGAAAACCGGCTATCACGCGGGCTGTGCCAAGAAGGCAGGGATCAAGATTCCAAGGCAGCGAATGAAGCGAGCTTTATTGATTGCCAAAGAGCGTCAGAAGATCCCCGTTGCCCAGATGGCTGGCCCGGTGGGCGCCGTTGTTCGCGACGATGGCGTGCGATTCGAGTCGGCTGGCGCGGCGGCGCTCGCGACATACGGGTATTGCGGCAGCTCGAACATCGTGAGGGCCGTCAGAACGGGATGCAAGGCCGGAGGTCATTACTGGAAACGAGCCGACGAGGAGGATAAATGACCGATCAATACGTGTTCAACCCCGACATACACGACGAGTGGAAGCCGCCCGCGCACCGCTGCGAGAACTGCGCCCACCACGAGCACGACGTTGTGCCAATCGTCCGCTTCGACGTAGACGGCAACGAGGCGGGCAGCACGACCGGCACGCGCTGCTACTGCAACCATGACGGCAAGCACTTCGTGACAGGAGACAACAACCACTGCGATTACTGGGAGGAGGCGCAATGAGCTACGACATCCGCTTGTGCGACCCCGTTACGCACGAGACGCTGAAGACCGACGTGCCGCACGACATGCGCGGCGGCACCTATGCCATGGGCGGCACTACCGGCCTCTGGCTGAACGTCACCTACAACTACGGCAAGCACTACTACCGCGTGCTCGGCGACAAGGGCATCCGCACCATCTACGGCATGACCGGCGCGGAGTCCATCCCCGTGCTCGAAGCGGCTGCGGCCAAGCTGTCCGATGAGGTTTCCGAAGATTACTGGGAAGCCACCGAGGGCAACGCCAAGCGCCCCCTATTGCAGCTGGCCGCGATGGCGCGTATCCGCCCCGACGGCGTTTGGGACGGTGACTGACGATGCTGGTGATAGAGAGGAATAACGTTCCAGAAAACTGCTCGACGTGCCTTTACGGAAGGCTCTACGGCTGCGCCCATGCTGACCGCCAGAAGGATTGGACGTACTACCGCTTTTGGCAAGGCCTGAAGCACTGCCCGAGCTGGTGGCTCGACCAGAACCGGTTCGAGAGGGTGTGGTGAGATGGTTGGCTACGAGCCGCCTAGTGGCTGGAACCTCCCGCCGGGGTGCTTCGAGGGAGACCCGAACGCGCCGTGGAACCGTGAGGAGCCGAAAACCTGCGGGGACTGCTCGCATCTGCTGGAAGGCTGCTGCGACTACGGCATCTGCGAGTTCGAGTTCGAGGAGGCGTTCGACGAGGAGGCGGGCAAACGCCCGCTTCCGGCATGGGAGGCCGCCTGCTGGGCGCGTGACTGGATCGTCGAGCATTACAAGGACATGCAGGAGGACACGTGCGAACGATGCGATGGCTAGCCGCCTCCGGTGTGGCGCTGCTGCTCGGAATCCTGGCGCTTGAGGCCTGGGTTGTTCGGATGCTCGCGGCAGGTCTGATCCTGCTTGCCCTGTTCGCCTGCGGTTAGGAGAAACGCTTGAGAAACGTGAACTGGGGCTGCCTGGCGTTCCTCGCCGTGGCCCTGATTATTGATGCTTTTGCCGTGTGGGCGGCTTCATCGCTCGCGCGCTGGATGATTGGAGTTTGATATGCAAGATTGTGTGATTATGGGCAGCGTCGCCACGTTCGACGGCGTCACGCCCGACAAGGCCCAAGCCCTGAAGGTGCTTGAGGAGGCTTCCGAGGTGTACAACGCCTGGCAGGTGTGGGACGAGTGCCGCGACGACGAGGCCAAGGCCGAATGCCGCCAGTCCCTCATGGAGGAGTGCGCCGACGTCGTGCAGGCGACTGCCAACCTCGTGAAGGCCTGCGGCTGCGACGACATGCGCCTGCACCTCATGGACTGCGAGGACAGAAACCGCAAGCGCGGGCGCATCACCGGCTCGAAGCCCTATCCTGGTGCCTGCGGGCGCGAGGGCTGCAAGCGCTTCGTGTTCGTGCCAATTCCTCGACCCTATGGGGTGCTGAGCAAGATCAAGGCCAAGATTGGGGGCCTGAAGTGAACCGCGCGCAGAAGGTCATAGCCGCCGTGGTGTATGCCGGTAGCCTCGTGGCTGTGTCCCTCGCAATGATCGGGGTTTGTTCCCTGCTGGCTCGCTGGGTTGCCAGTATATGGGGACTCGTGTAGCCCCTGAAGGCATGAAGAAGCCCCCTAGAATCGAATCTAGGGGGCTTTCTGCTGCCTGCTGCTATCTGCTCTGCCCTGTGGCCTTCTCGGCTGCTATAGCCTTCTCTAGGTCTCGTTTGGCCTCGCTGATAATCTGCAAAAGCTCGTGCCACTGCTTCGGCTCTCGGTCTTTCATGGCTTGCCTTTCTAGTTGTATGTGTCGCAGATGCTCGGGGTGCCGTCCCATAGGGTGAGCCGGTACCCGCATAATTCGAGTTCGGGGCTGTTCTTCGCCCTGCCGTAGTCCCTGACCTTGAGGCGCTTCCCGTTGTCGCTCGCCTCGCGGCCCATGATCGGGTCATAGGTGAAGCAGTTCGGCAAGGGCATGTACTTGCGCTCCCACCCGTAGGCGTCGGCCAAACCCTCGAAGGTGCTTTCTATGGGCCTGATCGTGGCTGTTTTCGCTGTGGCCTTGATGGCCTGGTAGAAACTGCCCTCGCATTCGAAAATGTCGCCTGCTTTTACCTGCATGGTTTGTCCCTTTCTAAAGATCGGGGCAAGGCCTGAAGCCCTGCCCCTGTGCTGTTCCTGCTATGCCGGGAGGAGGTTGCCCCTCGGGGCCTCCACGCGCCGGCTGCGCACCGCGTCGCGCCCCTGCTGCATGCCTCGGCTTATGCTGTCGTTGTTGGATGCCTTGAGGCCTCGCCTATGGGATTGCCCAAGCCCCAGGCCCTCGAAGTAGTCCTCAACCTCCTTGGGGCAGACGATCATCAGCTCGAAGCACTGCTTCTCAAGCTCGGCGCGCACCCCGGCGATGAAGCCGATGACGAAGTTCGAGTAGGCGTCGGGGTCGGTGTACGCGAAGTCCTGATACTCGTTTGCCAGCCTGTGGCAGGTTTCGAGCAGGTTCGCGTAAACAATCTCCGCCGCCTCGCTGTCGGCCTTGTAGCCGACGAACACGAACTCGTACTTGCGGGCCGTCACCCTGCGTTGGTACACCTTGCACCTGAAGCTGTCGGCGATGGCTTGCGCCAAGCTCGGCGCCCACGCCTTTGCCGTCCACCCGGTGGTGGTCTCGGTCACCTGCTTCACCTCGTCGGCAAGCTCCCATTCCTCCACGTCGTTGTCCGCGATGAGCTTCTGGGCCTTGAGTGCGAACTGGATGGCCTCGGCCTCGTTGCAGCCGTTCTCCACGCTGTGCTCGCGAAGCTTCTTGATCTTCTCGATGATCTTTTCTCGTTCCATGGTCGAACCCTCCTTAATGGGAGGGGCTAGGCCCCTCCCGGTAGTGATCTGTTACTTTTCCCAGAGGTAGCCGAACGCCTCGGCTATCCTGGGAACCTCGGTAACCTTCTTGGGTGTGAAATTGGTCTCGCGCTCGAAGTAGTTCAGGCCGTATTTGCGGTTGATCTCCTCAAGCTCTGCCAGGTTGAAGTAGCCCATCTCGGGGACTGCCCCGAAGACGAACCCGAACATGTCGCCGGTCTCCTCGTCGTACTCGGTGGCGTAGAAGTCCCAGCCGTTGAAGCAGCTGAACCAGTGGCCGTAAACCACGGTCTCGGCCTTCTTGCCGTCTTGCGAGTAGAGCGGCGGGAGCTTCTTCTGAAGCTCTTTCGTGAGTAGCTTCTGCATGGTATGATCTCCTGTGTGTTGTTGTGGGAGGCCCCTTCTCGGGGCCTCCTGCTTGCTTTAGGCTGCTTGCTCTGCTGGTCTGATGGGGTTCGTTTCGCCGATGTTCCAATCAATGGCCTTGGCGTTCTGCCACTTGCCCTGATCGTCCATGTAGTAGAAGCCATGCTTGCCGAAGTACTTTCGAACCTTCAAGGCCCCGGACTCGATGCCATCGGCTATGACCTGCTTTCGAAGGTCTTTCACCATGTAAATAATGGCTTCTTCGTCGCTGTTGGCCTTGAATGCATCGGTTACCTGTGCAAGGTAGTTATCGCAAGCCCTCATGATCTCCACTTGCTCGTAATCGGCTCGGGGGATCTCGTTAATAGGCCTGTGCTTCGTGGCCTCTACTGTGTACCTGCCAAGCTCTGGGAAAGCCATGTACTCGTTTACAAGCTTCAAGGCTGTTGCAAGCTCTAGGCCATCCTTTCGGCCCTGGGGGCCTTTCCTGAAGTAGCCTCGTGCTCTCATACCCTCAACTATGGCTAGGATCGTGTGGTTGCTCACCAGCTGACCACTTACCACCAGATCTAAACTCTGCTGCTCTGCCATCTCTGTAGCCTCCTTATTCGGTTCTGAAGCTGCTTGCTAGCTTTGTGGGCTTTGTGGCCCTCATTGCTGACAACTGAATTATTGCACAATAATTAGTGTGCTATAGGCACAATGCACAATAGCTATTGTTCTACACAATACCTGCACAATTGCTATTGTTGTATCCCTATTGCTATTGCTGTATCATCAGGGGATCAGATCAAGGCATGAAGGGAGATTGCATGACACCGACTGAGGCGCTTAAAGAAATGCTCGACCGTTCCGGCATGAGCATGTACGCGCTTTCAAAGACCATGGGCAAGAGCAGGAACTACGTTCAGAATACGATCAAACAAGGTTCCGACCTAGGCGCGGGAAACCTCGCGCTCATGGCTTCTCACATGGGCTTTAAGCTGACGTTGAACGGAATGGGCGAACCCATCGAGATAACGGAGAGGAGCGAAGATGCCGACGATAATCAAGGGCCAGCCGACTAGCGCCGAGATTCGCAAGCGGCTCAAGGCGGAAGGACGCCCCGTGGTGCTTTCCTGCTCGCTGGGCAAGGACTCGCTGGCCGCCTGGGTGGCGCTTGAGGACGAGGGTATAGAGGTCGTGCCGATCTACTACTGGTCTATCCCGGGCCTTCCGATGGTCGAGCAGAACGTGCGAACCATCGAGAAGGTGTTCGGCGTGAAGATACACCAGTACCCGCACCCCAGATGGTCGAGGACGCTCAACAACTGCGTGTTCCAAAGCCCGGCGCACTGCGACGTGATCGAGGCCGCGAACATGCCGGTCTACAGCTACGACGACATGCGCCCCTACATCCTCGAAGACCTCGGCCTGCCCGATGACACGTGGTTCTGCGACGGCGTGCGCGCCTGCGACAACCCGTACCGTCGAGCCAGCCTCACCAAGCACGGCCTCATGAAGCAGACCACGCACAAGGCCTCGGTGGTTGCGGACTGGACGAAGGCAGAGGTCATGGATGCGATCGCCCGCAGGGGCATCGGCCTGCCTCCGGACTACGAGCTGTTCGGGCGCAGCTTCGACGGCCTGGACATGCGCTTCATGAAGCCCCTGCGCGAGAAGCGCCCCGACGATTTCGCCGTGGTCAAGAAGTGGTACCCGTTCATCGAGGCAGACGAGAAGAGGTGGGAGCACTATGGGCTTTAAGTTTGAGAAGCCGCAGAAGGCGCGTAAAGAGGCTAAGGCGGCCGAGGAAGCGCAGCTGACCGACCACCAGAAAAGCTACCGAGACCGCGAGAAGCGCGAGGAGAAGCGCTTTCAGATGGCCGTCGATTCCGGCTTCTGGATCTGCTTCTGCTTCCATGACGCCGAGGAGCGCGGGCGCTTCGCCGATCTGGTCAAGGCCGATGCCGAGGGCTGGACGTTCGGCGACGTAATCCGCCCCGTGTTCGAGGAGCGCATAGGCCTTCAGAACAAGCGGCAGTTCAAGCCGAAGGAGCAGAAGGGCACGCCGATGCCGAACCCGCTCGATTCGGTCGAGACCACCGACAGCCTCGAAGGCGACAGCTTCGCCGAGGCCGATGCCATACTCAAGGCGTTCGAGTCGCTTGGGGTTAAGCCCTACTACGACAACGTTTGGAGCAGCGCCTACTACGTCGTGTGCGTGTTCCGCGACTCCGACGACCTCGAAAGCTTCATCAGGGAGTATGCCCTGGCGAAGTACGGCGACCTGTACATGGACGGGTCGAAGATCCTTGAGGCCCTTGAGGCCTAAGGCCAATCTCACGCGCATAGGAAAATCAAGGCGTCCTTCTGGACGCCTTTTTTGTTCCCGAAAACGAGAGGAGGCAGGCATGTTCGGTCGTATTCGCCGCGCAGCGGGAAACATCGCCAACCGAGTGCGCTCCGCGTTCAATCGCGGTCGCGGCAGCTCTTCCGGCCGCTCCTCCTACTAAGGGGGAACCCAGGGCCAGCGCGATCATAAGGCGCTGGCCCTTTCCATCGTCAAAGCAAAACAGAGAGGAGTGAACGCATGGCAGCCAAGCGAGAGAAGCCCACGCTTCCCACCGACACAGACTGGCCCGCCGAGACCGTCACATGGTTCAACGCGTGGCGCGACGACCGTTGCAGCGACCGCTGGGACGAGCGCCAGTGGCAGTACGTCATGGACACCGCCATCGTCCACGCCCTCGTGTACGGCTCCAACGACTTCGGCGCGCTCGCCGAGCTTGACAAGCGCCTGCGCTTCATGGGCCTCACGTTCGAGGACTAGCCATGAACGACCAGAACCTCATCAAGCCGAAGCGCGACCAGACGCCCGAGCAGCGCCGGGCCGCCGCCTCGAAGGCAGGCAAGGCCGCCGCGAAGAAGCGCCGCGAGAAGAAGCAGCTGCAGGAGATCGCCAAGACCGTGCTGCACATGCCGTTCGAGGGCACCGATGCCGAGCTGGACGAGCTGGAGGGCATGTCCTTCGAGGACTACCCCGACCGCAAGCTCACGGTATCCGAGATAAGCGTGATCAAGGTCGCCAGGAAGGCCATGAAGGGAGACATCGCCGCGTTGCAGTTCCTCCGCGACACCGCCGGCGAGAAGCCCGTCGAGAAGGTCGAGGTGGCAGCGGACGTGTCGCATGCGGCCGAGGAGATCGGCAAGCTGATAGAGGCGAAGCGCCATGCCGACAAGGGCTGACCTCATCGACCTGGTGTACGACTGCCCCGCCGACATCGCCGTGAAGCTCGGATACGACAAGCTCACCGACCTGCACAACAAGTGGATCAAGGACATGGTGTTCGGCACCGAGGACGAGACCATCCAGGCGCACCGAGGCTCCTTCAAGACGACGTGCCTGCACATCTCGTTCGCATTCATCCTCGTGCTGTTCCCCGGCGAGCGCGTCATATTCCTGCGCAAGACCGACGACGACGTGGCGGAGGTCATGACGGCCACGGCCAACGTGCTGCAGTCCGAGTGGTTCCAGGCCCTCGGGCGCATGCTATACGGCACCGACCTCGTGATAACCAAGGCCACGCAGTCGTCGGTGTCGACGAATCTCAAGCAGGGCGTGTCCGGCGCACCCCAGCTGCTGGGGCTGGGCTGCGGCGGCTCGCTCACCGGCAAGCACGCCGACAAGGTGTTTACCGACGACATCGTGAACGTGAAGGACCGCGTGTCGGCAGCCGAGCGCGAGCGTATCAAGCTGCTGTACATGGAGCTGCAGAACATCCGCAACCGAGGCGGGCGCATCTTCAACACGGGCACGCCCTGGCATAAGGACGACGCCTTCCAGCTGATGCCCAACATCCGCCGGTGGAGCTGCTTCGAGACGGGCCTCATGAGCCGCGAGGACATAGAGCGCGTGAGGGCCAGCATGTCGCCGTCCCTGTTCGCGGCGAACTACGAGCTGAAGCACATCGCCGACGAGGACGCCATGTTCACCAACGCGCAGTTCTTCAAGGAGCCGCAGCTGTTGGCAGACGGCATAGGCCACATAGACGCGAGCTACGGCGGCGCGGACTACACGGCCTTCACATGCGTCAGAGAGAAGGGCGGCACCTGGTACGCGCACATCCGCATGTGGCACAAGCACGTGGACGACTGCCTCGACGAGATACTGAAGGAGTGCAAGGCCCTGCGCATAGGCACGATATTCTGCGAGTCGAACGCCGACAAGGGCTACCTGCGCAAGTCCATCATCCGCAGGGGGCACCCGTGCTGCTCCTACCAGGAGGCGGAGAACAAGTACATCAAGATAAGCACGCACCTGCGCAGCCAGTGGGCCAACGTGAGGTTCCTCGACTGCGAGCAGTACCCGCTCGACGCGGACGCATTGAACCAGGTGCTCGACTACAGCGAGAACGCATCGCACGACGACATGCCTGATTCGCTCGCAAGCGCGATAAGGCAGTGGCAGAGCAAGCCAGGCGTGAAGTTCTTCAAGGGAGGCATATAAGTGGCGCACGAATTCCATTCCTTCTACTACGACCAGATGCAGCGCGAGCCGGAGACGGAGGACTTCCGCGTGCCCGCGGGCACCGAGATGACGCCCGAGCTGCTGCAGCGGCTAATCGACGAGTTCGAGCAGTCCCACAAGCCGCGCTACGAGTACCTGGACGCGGCCTACAGGGGCCATTACGCCATCTTCGACCGCGCCTGGCGCAGGAAGCCCGGCTACAAGCCCGACAACCGCATGGCGGCGGACTTCGCCTACACCATCACGCAGACGTTCGAGGGCTATTTCATCGGCGTGCCCATGACGCTTTCAGTGCGAAACGCCGATGGGATGCCCGATTCGCGGAAAAGCTCCGTGGAGGCGTTCATCGCCGAGTTCACGGCGAGAAACCTTCAGGAGGACGTGGACGCAGAGCTTTCGAAGATGGCCTCCAAGTTCGGCCATGCCTACGAGATGCTTTACCAAGACGAGGACGGCATGCCGCGTTCCATCGCGGTCGCGCCGCTGACCGCCTTCATGGTGTACGACGACTCCGTGCTGAAGCGCCCGCTGTTCTTCGTGCGCTGGTTCTACGGCGACGACGGGGCCATCAAGGGCAGCTGGTCGGATGCCGCGCAGGTGGTCGATTTCGCCCGCACAAACGATGGCTTCGCCTTCGGCGAGCCTAGCGCGCATGCGTTCGGAAGCGTGCCCGCGGTCGATTTCCGCCAGAACACCGAGGGGCGCGGCCTCTACGAGGGCGTGCTGTCGCTCATCGAGCAGTACAACGCCGTGCTGTCCGAGAAAGCCAACGACGTCGAGTACTTCAGCGACTGCTACATGGTGGTCAAGGGCAAGGAGCTTGACGAGTCCGAGATAGAGAATATCCGCGAGAACAAGAT
The DNA here is from genome assembly GCA_963657575.1 of Sodaliphilus sp. Taxonomy (GTDB): domain Bacteria; phylum Actinomycetota; class Coriobacteriia; order Coriobacteriales; family Coriobacteriaceae; genus Collinsella. The sequence continues at coordinate 21,493 of CAVKNR010000002.1, read as the reverse complement.
CATCAACCTGTTCGGCGAATCGACCGAGGGCCTCGACGTGATGTTCCTCGTGAAGCCGAACGCCGACGGCGTGCAGGAAAACCTCATCAACCGCCTGGAAACGCTCATCTACAAGACCGCCATGGTGCCCGACATCACCGACGACAACTTCGCCACGGCCTCCGGCATAGCGCTCAAGATGCGCATGATGCCCATGAGCAACCTGGCGCGAAACAAGGAGCTGAAGTTCAGGCGCGGCGTGCAGGAGCGCATGCGCCTTCTGGCCGCCTATCCCAACGCCGATTTCGCGGACGACGACTGGCAGGCCGTGGAAGTGACCATGCACCGCAACATGCCCGACGACCTGCAATCCGAGGCAAGCGTGGCCGGGCAGCTCTCTGGCATCGTGTCCGAGGAGACCCAGCTTTCCGTGCTCTCGTGCGTGAGCGACCCGAAGGCAGAGATGCAGCGCAAGCGCGACGAGCAGGAAGAGAAGGCCGACGCCATAAGCGGCGGCATGCCCACCAATAGGACGGCTCAAGCCGATGACACCGAAGAGGAAGGAACCAACGATGAAGGTAGCGATCTATAGCCGAGGCAAGCGCCTTGCCATCCGCGAGCAGCCGAGCGCAGAGGCGCCAATTATCGGAACGATGGGCAGCGGTTGCGCCGCGCACGTCGAGGATGCCGCACCCGGCTGGCTTGAGCTGACCATGGGCGGCTACATCCGCGAAGACCTCGTGACGGTCGGCTCCCTGGTGGATACGACAACGTACGCAATCAAGGAACAGCCGAGCGGTGCGCCGCAGCCCGAGGCAGAACAGCAGCAGGAAGCGCCTGCGCAAGAGGCCGAACCCGAGCCTGCCGAAGAGCAGCCCGAGGCTGACGACAACGCCGGCCTGATGGCCATGAAGATCAACGAACTGCGCGAGCTTGCCAAGGGAAGCGGCGTGGCCCTTCCGAAGAACGCCACCAAGGCGCAGATCATCGAGCTTCTTATGGGCAGCGATGAGTAAGCCTAGCGACGAGTACTGGCGCGAGCGCCGAGACGAGTTCCTTGCGCAGCTTGAGAAGGACGAGGCCGCCTTGCGCAAGCGCCTTGAGAAGGTGTACGCCAGCGAGGCGGCCAAGCTCGACCGCCTCATAGCCGCCTATTACGCCCAGTACGGCGAGGACAAGGTGATAGAGTACCGCCGCCTGCTGCAATCCATCAGCGCGGAAGACCGCACCCTGCTCATGGAGCGGATGGACGACTTTGCCAAGAAGTACCCGCAGTACGCCGACCTCATGCCGGTGCGCGAGTCCATCTACCGCCTGAACGAGCTTGAGGCCATCCAATTGCAGATACGCATCCAGCAGTACGAGATCGGGGCTATCGAGCATGACGAGCTTCAGCGCCACTTCTCCGAGCAGGCGCGCCGCGCGGCGAACATGGCCGCAGAGGAGCTGGGCTTCGGCAAGGACTTCTACCGCTACGACTCCGAGGTGGTCAAGGCCACCGTCGGCGCGGCCTGGGCTTCGGGCGAAGATTTCTCGGCGCGCATCTGGGCAAACCGCGAGAGGCTGGCGAGCTACCTCAACGACGACTTCTCGAAGCTCATAGCGCGCGGCGTCTCCTATGACGAGATCTCGCGCGAGCTTCGGGCTAGGCTGAACCACAGCGGCACCCGCACGGCCATGCGCCTCGTGTATACCGAGGGCACATACCTCTTCAACGAGGCGCAGGCACGCGTCCACGAGTCAGAGTTCGAGAGCTACGCCATCAGCTGCATACACGACGGCAAGGCCTGCGAGGTCTGCCGCGAGCTTGAGGCCTACCAGAAGCAGCATCCGGCCAAGCTGTCGGAGCGCATGCCGGGAACGAACTTCCCGCCCATGCACCCGTGGTGCCGCTGCTCGTATACCCTTGAGGTGGCCGACTGGGACAAGTGGATAGACGAGTATGTGCAGAAGCGCGGAGGCGATTCGGGCACCCAAGCAACGCGTTTGCGCTCCGACGCCATGGTGCGCGAGCCTGGAACCACGTCGTTCCTGCAATCGCTCCAGCGCGTAGGCTCGACGCTCGCGGGGCTTGATTTCAGGCTCAAGGGCCAGCAGTCGCTCGCGCGCAAGATTCGCACCGACTCGCACGACAAGACCATGAGCGAGCAGGAAGCGGCCGACTCCATCCACGACGTGCTGCGGTACACCTACCAGCTTCAAACGGCCAGCTTCGCCGACGAGTTCGCCCGCATCCGCGCCGAGCTTGAGAAGGCTGGCTATACTCTGGTCAAGGTCAAGAACACGCTGCAGAGAACGGGCGTGACCTATCGTGGCGTCAACTGCCAGTTCGAGACGCCCGACGGCTTCAAGTTCGAGCTTCAGTTCCACACGCCCGAGTCGCTTGCCCTGAAGGAGAACGAACTTCACAAGCTCTACGAGGAGCAGCGGCTTCCCGAGACCGACCCGAAACGGCGTGCCGAGCTTGTGCGCCGCATGATAGAGCTGTCCGACGGGCTTTCAACCCCGCCAAACATCGAGGAGGTGCGCAAATGATTTACTACACCGACGATTCCGTGAAGCGCGTGTCTCGCATCGACCTTGAGGCAGGAACCGCAGAGACCTACAACTTCACGCTCGGGAGATGGCGCGACGACAACGACCTGTGGGCCGTACTGGTAGGCGAGCTTTGGCTTGACGAGATAAGCCAAGAGCAGGCCGAGGCTATCATCCGCAAGCGCAACAAGGAACTCCACCGCTAAAACCGAACACCCTTCTCACCTCCACGGTAGAACGAAGCCCCCGACATGGGGGCTTTTCTTTTGCCGATTGGAGGAGACGTGATCAGGGCCGAGTACATCACACGCCGGGGCTGCCCCGCGTGCGAAGCCTACAGGAAGGCGGTCATAGAGCCGCTTGCAGCCGAATACCCAGACCAGGTGCGCGAGCACTGGGCATGGGACGGCCTCATGGAGCGGCTGAACAACTCCGAGCGCATAACGCGCATCCCCATGGTGGTGATAACCGACGAAGGCGCGGAGGTCATGCGCCTTGCCGATCTGCCGACGCTAGAACGCCTTGAAGACATCCTAGACCCCTCGTAGCGGGCGAATCTCACGCACGCGGGACACTGGCTTGGTCAAAGACCGACCGAGCGTTGAAGTCGCTAAAAGCCACGGCATCGGGCAGGCGTGGAACCCGCTAAAAGCTACGGCGAAACGTGCAGGCATGAGCCACGAGAAACCTTATGGAGGGTGCGAAACATGGCGAAAGACGGAAACCGACAGAAGTTCGCTGGCGTAGCGGGCGGAAACCTCACGCCGCCGCAGGGCGGAAGTGCCGACCCCGCAAGCGATGGTACAGAAGGCAATGAGGGCACCGACCCAGACCCCGAGCCTAGCGGCAACGAGGGCACCGACCCAGACCCCGAGCCTAGCGGCAACGAGGGCAACGGCACCGACCCCAAGCCCTCGGGCAAGACGTACACCGACGACGAGGTGAACGCCATCGTGCAGCAGAAGCTCGCGCGCGAGGGCAAGAAGCTCGAAAAGCGCATCCGCGAGGAGCTTGCGCAGCAGGCCGACGACAAGCGCTCCGAGGCCGAGAAGCTGGCGGGCATGAACGACCTGCAGCGCGCGCAGTACGAGCTGAAGAAGGCCCAGGGCGAGAAGGCCGAGCTTGAGCGTCGCATCAACCTCGCCGAGCAGATGGGCGTCGCGCGCTCCGAGCTGAAGGCCGCAGGCATCGATCTCGGCGACGAGCTGCTGTCCATGTTCGTTACGGAGAAGGCCGACGACACCAACGCCGCCATCTCCAAGATCAAGGAGCTGTTCCCCAAGGCGGTAAACGCCGCCGTGCAGGAGGCGCTGAAGCGCCAGCCCCCGAAGGACGGCGCGGGCGCCAAGCCCAGCCAGTCCTTCGCATCGAAGTTCGCATCCGATTACAGCAACCGAATGAACGGAGGAAAGAAAGATGGCGCTCAATAAGGCGTTCACCTACGGCGAGTCCCAAAGCATCCTCGATTCCGAGGTGGGCATCGTCGCGAAGACCCGCACCGCCACGCAGGCCATGGCCGAGGAGGTCGATGGCCGCAAGCTCATCAAGGCGGGCGCACTCTTCACGGGCACGTCCGAGTTCGGCGTGTTCCTTGAGGACTACGACATGACCGACACCGACAAGTGCCCGGCTGCGGTCATCTTCCAGGGCCGACTCAAGGCCGACAAGGTATCCACCGAGGCCAAGGCGAAGAAGGCAGACCTCGCCGCCGCAGGCCTCTACCTGGTTTAACGAAAGGAGCAGCGCAACATGCGTCTCATCTCTGAACTCATCACCGAGCGCGACATGCTCGACTTCTCGCAGGGCTTCAACGTCCAGCGCAGCTACACAGGCTCCCGCCTGTTCCCCGACCGCAAGACGCAGTACATCGAGGCCGAGTACACGCGCCTTTCCGAAAACGGCAACCTGCCCACCGTGGCAATGATCCACGGCTTCGACACCGAGGCCCACATCGGCTCCCGCGTGCCGTTCGAGCGCGTGACCACCGAGTCCCTGCTCATCAAGGAGAAGATCAACCTCTCCGAGCGCCTGCGCCGCATCACGCGCGGCCTCGATATGCAGATGGACTCCGTGCGCCGCTACGTTTTCGACGACGTGGCCCGCACCGCAGAGTCCGTCGTCACGCGCGCCGAGAAGGCCAAGATCGAGGCTCTGACCACGGGCAAGATGGTCATCGCCGAGAACAACGTCTCCATGGAGATTGACTTCGGCGTGCCCGAGGATCAGAAGGTTACCGCCAAGTGGGCCGTTGCCGACGCCGACATCCTGGGCGACATCGACAATTGGGTGACCATCGCGCAGGGCAAGGGCCAGACCCCGACCGTGGCCGTCACCTCCAAGAAGGTGTTCTCCCTCATCCAACGCAACGCCGCCGTGCAGAAGGCCATCTTCGGCGTGAACGGCGCGGGCATCCTGCCTAGCCTGGCGCAGGTCAACAACCTGCTCGCGCAGCAGTTCAACGGCCTCACCATGTCCATCGACGAGGAGCGCTACGGCATCATCGGCGCGGAGGGCGGCAGCGTTTCGCAGGGCCGCTTCTTCCCCGAGGGCAAGTTCGTCATGTGCTCCGTCGGCTACGACGGCTCCGTTGGCACGGGCCTTTGGGGCGTCACCCCCGAAGAGCTTGAGCAGGGCGGCGCCTTCGACGAGAAGCGCCAGATGCAGTTCGTCACCTGCACCCGTTGGGACACCCCCGACCCCGTTGCCACGTGGACGAAGGCCTCCGGCGTGTTCATCCCCGTGCTGCCCAACGTCTACGGACACATCATCGCGACCATCGACACCACCTCCACCCAGGCGCTCGAAGACGAGTCCAACCACGTGGAGGGCTAGCCATGGCCGCGCTCGTAGACCGCGTTAAGGCGCGATACCTGCCAGACGAGGCCGTGCCGGACGACTCGGCAATCGAGGAGATGATCCAGACGGTCACCGACCGCCTGCTCATCCGCCTCAAGGTTGACGACCTTCCGCGCCTGGCCGAGTCAATCGCCGTCGATGCGGCGGTGAAGGCCCTGCGCCTGCGCGGCTACGAGGGCAGCACCTCCGAATCGGCGTCCGATGGCGGCAGCATGTCGAACTCCTTTGTCGATGACGTGCTTTCCGCCTATTCCGACGACATCGAGGCCCTGCGCGAGGCGTGTCGCCCCAAAGGCATCAAGTTCATGGGAGCGCGCCGATGAAGTGGTACAGGGCAAAGGCCTATAGGCGCGAGCAGACAGGCATCGACGAGCTGCACAACCCCATTTGCTCGACCGTCGAGGCGTTCGACTTCTTCGTGCGCTTCGGCCCGAGCCACAAGGTTCGCAGCGCCGAGGCGGGAAACGCCTTCGACAGCGTTTCCCGCGCCCTGCTCACCAAGCGCCCGGCAAACGACTTCGCCGGCATCTGCGGCGTCGAGGTCAAAGGGGCTTCTTACGAGGTCGAGAACGTCATGGCCGACGGCGACGCAACCGTCGTGAGCGTCAAGAGGTGCAAACCATGGGCCTCGTGATACGCGACGTGAACGGTCTTGCCGGAAAGCTCAACCGCCTTTCGCACGTAAGGTTCGAGGCCGTGATCATGAAGAACATGGCCCAAATCTACAACCGTGGCAAAGCGGACGGCGGAACGCCCGTATCTACCGAGAAGACCAGGCCTGGTGGGCCACACGGCGAGCTGCGCATGTCGTTGGGGCAGTCCGGCGACACCGTCGGATACGCGAAGGACTACGCGCCTCACGTCGAGTACGGCCACCGCACGGTGAACGGCGGATACGTGGAGGGGCAGCGATTCCTGCAGCGCAACGTCAAGGCGCAAGAGCCGATATTCAGACAAGACCTAATCGACCAGCTACGGAAGCTCTAGGGAGGGCGCGATGATCCAACGATTAAGCCTCGCGGTGTTCCTCGGTTGCCTCATAGAGGCCATCGAGGCGGGTACCGGCACCAGCTGCTACGACAGCCCAGAGAATCGTGATTCGCCGCTTTACAGCGTCGAGCTGCAATCGACGCAGCCTGAGAACACCAAAACCATGTACATCGACGCCATCACCGTTTGGGTGCACTGCATCAGCGAGCCCGTACGCCCATACAGCAACGCGAAGGTGCTCGGCATGGTTCAGCGGCTTGAGCAGGCGCTTATGGAGGGCTTCGAGCTTCCCGCGCCGTTCAGCCTCTACCGCACGACCTGCAACGGCGTGCAGACCGTCAAGAAAGACGAGACCGACGAGGGCCACGCCATCGCGGAGTTCACGTTCCGCGTCTGCTACGGCCTCCGCGTCAAGAACTAGAAAGGAACCGAGATGTCTACTGCTCAGCAGGACACCAACCTCATCGGCTGCGACTTCGACGCAGCAACCGCCAAGGCCCTCAGCGGCAACGACATCGTTGCCCTCGTTACCGACAAGACCGGCACCGAGCTGCTCGCCGTGAGCGGCCAGCAGGGACTCAAATTCAACATGAGCCAGGACAACACAGAGGCCGCGACCAAGGACGACGCCATCGGCGGCTGGACGCTCAAGTTCGCCAGCTCCAAGAGCTGGGACGCATCCATCGACGGCCTGTACTCGCCCGACGACTCCGCCACGAAGACCGTCGCCAAGGCGCTTGCCGAGGGCGAGTACCTGTGCCTGAAGGTCTGCAAGCGCATCCGTACGAGCGCGAACACCAAGTACGTTCCGCTGCGCATGGGCCTCGCGCTCGTGTCCTCCGACAGCTTCGAGGCGCCGAACGACGACAACGCCACCTACTCCATGGAGTTCCAGGGCACGGGCAAGCCGTGGCTCTACGAGACCGCATCCGAGGAGCAGATCACCGCAGCCACCATCACCGTTTCCAACAGCTAAGGAGCCTGACCAATGGCAGAAGACACCGAACTCGACGCATTCCTTGAGGATTCCGCCGCAGACGCCACGGAAGCCGAAGACATCGTGAACGAGCTTGAGCAAGACCCCGAGAGCATGGAGCCGCAGACCTTCACCGTGCGCGGCCACGTCTGCGAGATCCGATTCTCGCGCAAGCGCATCGACCTCTACGAGGAGCGCCACACGCCGATCATCGCCTCGTTCTACAAGAACGACGGCATGTTCACCTTCAAGGAGCTTGCGGCCATCGCGGGCTACGGCCTGAAGGTACAGGGCGGCGGCTACTTCCTGCCGCAGAAGGCCGAGGAAATCGTGAACAAGCTCATCGGCACGAACGGCTACCCCGTCGTGTTCCAGGCCGTGATGATGGCGCTTCAGCGCGACTGCGCTTTTTTATTCAAGGGCGCAGGGAACTAGCCCTAACGCGCCTCACCGGCTTCGACTACTTCACCGCCAAGCCGAAAAGCGGCGAAGCCGCGCAAGACGCCGCCCTGTTCCGCAGGGAGGCCGACTTCGCGTTCTTCGCCGCCAGGCTCGGTTGGGATTACGAGCAGTACGCGCAGCACACGCCCGTGCAGCTCGCGTTCGTGCGCAAAGAGCTTGAGACCGTGACCGTCGACCAATCGAACCTCTTCAAGGACGCCGTACAGGTGGCGGTTGCCAACTGCCTGTCCAAGAAGCGCCACAAGCTCTGGAAAAAGCGCAACGGCTCCTTCCGCGAGGACTCCTTCACCTACGAGGAGATCGACGCGCTGAAGGAGCAGCACCGAAAGAACCCGCCATGGACGCCTTGGGGAGGAGGCAAGCTGAATGGCTGATTACGTTCTCTCCGCCAAGGGAACCTACGACGGCTCGAACTTCGACTCGGGCGTCGATGGCTCCGCATCGAAGCTCAAGGGCCTCACCGAGACGGCCAAGGGCGTCGGCTCGCAGGTGGCGGGATACTTCGCGAACAGCTTCGGCAGCGTTGCGAAGTCAATTGGCAACGCCATCGGAACGGTTACCGCAGGCGTTACCACGCTCGCCGCCACCGGCGGCATGAGCCGCGCCTTGAACATCGAGAAGGCCCAGACGATGTTCAAGGGCATGAAGCTCGAATGGAGCGACTTCTACAGCACAATCCAGCAATCAGTTGACGGAACGGCGTTCGGCTTCGACACCGCCGCGCAGGCGTGCGCCCAGCTCGCCGCATCTGGCGTCGCCGCCGGCAACGACATGGAAAAGGCTCTGAACGGCTGCGTGGGCACAGCCGCCACGTTCGGCCAGGACTTGGGCGACCTCTCCTCGATTTGGGCCAAGGTGGCCGCGAACGGCAAGCTCTCAGGCGAGCAGGTCGCGCAGTTCACCGACCGAGGTATCAACGCAATATCAACGCTATCGACCTACTTGGGCAAGTCCTCCGACGAGGTTTCCAAGATGGTCACGGCTGGCAAGATCGACTTCCAAACCTTCTCCGACGCCATGTATTCCGCGTTCGGCGATTCGGCAAAGGCGGCGAACGAGACCTTCACCGGCTCCATGGCGAACATGAAGGCCGCGCTCTCGAAAATCGGCCAGGATTGGATGACCCCGCTCAAGGACTCCGCCATCCCCGTGTTCAACTCCATACGAGGCGTACTGAACTCGTGCCGTGCGGCACTGAAGCCGCTCACCGTGGCCTTCGGCGAGTTCCTGGGCGTCACATACGACGCGCAGGGCAACCTGACGCGCACAGGCGGCGCGGTCGAGAAGGTGTGCGGGTTCCTCGATAGCCTGGCCGAAAAGATCCAGGGCGTAGACCTTTCGCGGCTTAGTACGGGCGGAAAGGTGGCCGCCGCCGCTTTGGCCGGCCTAGCCGCCGTGTCGCTTGGCGGCCTCATCGGGCAGATTCCCGTGCTCGGCGCGCTTGCCAACTCGCTTACGGGCGGCATCGCTCCGGCTCTGAAGGGCGTTGCCACTGGGTTTCTGGCACTTTCCGCGCCTGCTGCGGTCGCTGTCGCGGCAATCACCGCCTTCGCGGCAATCTTCGCCTACAGCATGGCAACCAACGAGGCGTTCCGCAACTCCATGGTCGGCATCGCTTCGAGCATCGCGTCATCGCTCACCCCGGCGTTCCAGAGCCTCACGGCTTTGGCCGAACCCCTTCAGGGGCTTTTCGCCGCCGCCGTAATCGTCGTGAACAGCTTCTCGCTCGCCATCGGCGGGCTGGTTGCGGCAATCGCGCCGGTCATCGCCTCGATCGTATCGGGCCTCGTTCCCGTAATCGGAACGATCATCGACGCGGTAGGCCAGGTGGCGCTAGCCATCACGACGACGGTTTGCCCAATTATCCAGCAGGTGACCGACCTCATAACGGCCAACATGCCGCTGATCCAGCAGGTCATATCTGACGCATGCACGCTTATCCAGACGGTCGTCTCCACAGTGCTTCCCGTTTTGGTCGAGATAATCACATCGACGATGACCGCTATTCAGGGCGTTATCGACGCCGTTTGGCCGTACATCTCGGTCATCGTGACGTCCGCCATGCAGGCGATCCAGGACATCATCACGATTGTCTTGGGCCTCATCAACGGCGACTGGGGTTCCGTTTGGAGCGCCATCCAATCGCTGGCAGCGAACGTGTGGAGCATCATCCAGAACGTCATCAGCGGCGGCGTTGCGCTCATCCAGGCGGTCATACAGAACGGCCTCGCGCTCATCCAGAGCGTGTGGGACTCGATTTGGGGCGCTATCGGCAACTGGGTGACCAGTACGTGGAACAGCATCAAGACTGCCGTGCAAGGCGGCATCAACAACGTGAAGTCGTTCATATCGGGCGGCCTGTCCACGGTGCAATCCATCTGGTCGTCAGCATGGAACGCGGTCGGCAACATCCTGAACAACGCGTGGAGCAACATCCGCAACGGCGTGTCGAGCGGCATCAACTCCGTGGTGAGCTTCGTGTCGTCGATTCCCGGGCGAATCGTGAGCGCGCTGGGGAACCTCGGCTCCCTGCTCTACAGCGCCGGCAGCTCCATCGTCAGCGGCCTGCTCAACGGCATCAAGTCGAGCATCGGCGGCGTGTACGACTTCGTTTCCGGCATCGCGGGCAAGATCGCCAGCCTCAAAGGCCCGAAGCGCAAGGACTTGCGCCTGCTCATCCCGAACGGCGGCTGGATCATGCAATCCCTCGAAGCGGGCCTGAAGAAGCGCTTCGAGGGCGTGAAGGCCACCGTATCGGGCTTCGCCGACGACCTGAGCATGTCGTTCGGCGGAAACAGCGTCACCTACGAGACCGGGGCGGCGGCAGCCGTCGGCTCGGTTTCCGGTGGCGACACCTATTACCTGTCAATCGACGGAGCTACGGCGAACGCAGACGTGGCGGTGGCCGACGCCATCGACACCTTGGTTGCCGCAGCCCGCCGCTCATCCACAGCGAGGAGGTAGCCCGTGGGAGAGCACACAAGGGAGATACAGATCGCGGGCCGCAACCGCTGGTATCGCGGCTACATCTCCGTTGACAGCCAGTGGAACGTCAACGACACCACGACTCGCCTGCGAGTCACCGCAGCGATCGACGACAAGTACGCCGCCGAGTACGGAACGCACTACGACGTCGTGGTGAACGGCTCGGTGCGCAGCTCGCGCGACGTCGTGCTGAACAACTACGGCAACTGGGCGACGCGCGACGCGGTGACATTTGACGTGGACGTGCCGCGCGGCGCGAGCGGCTGGAACTGCCCGGTGCAGGTGCACGTCTACGGCAAGACGTACAACAACTACTACGGCTCTGCCGGCGGCGACGCGTGGGCGACCGTGTACGCATGGGTGCCGCAGCGCGGCTACTCGCAGCCGCATCCGCCCAAGAACTGCAAGCTGCAGCGCGTGTCCGACACGTCGCAGAAGATAACCTGGGACGTCGATTACACGGGAATGGACGGTGCCTACCCGTGGGCGGGCGTCTACGTTGACCGCCGCACCGACGATGGCTCATGGGTGAACATCGCCGACGTTTCGTGGGACGTCCAGAACTACACGGACAACTCGACCAAGGCCGGGCACAAGTACGAGTACCGCCTGTGCGCGCACGGCCCCGGCGGCAACTCCGCTCACGCGTCGGTTGGCACGACCTACACCACGCCCAACGCGCCGTCGCGCGTTGAGGCCGTGAAGGCCGGCGCTACCGAGGTGACCCTGCGCGTCTACGGCGCTGCGGCATACGCCAACGCGTGGGGCGTCCAGCGATCTGCCGACGGCGGCTCGACGTGGGCGGACATAACGACGACCACCGAGGGCGAAGACTCCGCATGGCTCGACCTGCACGACAAGTCGGCCCCTGCCGGAACGGTCGACTACCGCGTTCAGGCGAAGCGCGGCTCGCTCGCCTCGGCGTGGGTGAAGTCGAACTCGGTAACCACCATCACGCCGCCGCTCGCCCCGAAGGTCACCGCGCCGACCGTGGTGGCCACCGGAAGCCAGGCGGCGGTGTCGTGGGCTCCGAACCATCCGGACGGCTCGCAGCAGACCGCCGCGCAGGTCGAGTTCAGCGGCCCGGGCGCGATCACCGAAAGCGTCGCCACGGCGAAGAGCATTAAGAAGTCGCTCGCCAAGGGCAGCTGGAGGGTGCGCGTTCGCACCAAGGGCCTGCACGCCGATTGGGGCGCGTGGTCTGACTACGTGCCGTTCGTGGTCGCCGATTACCCGTCGTGCTGGGTTGCCTCGCCTGCGACCGACGGCGTGCTCATCGACTCCGTGCCGATGACCGTTCAGGTATCGGCCTCCGACGAGACAGGGATAGCCAATGCCACGCTGACGCTTTCCGAGGTCGGTGGAGCGACGATAGCCACGGCCGACGTGACGAGCATGAAGCCTGTCGAGCTTGGCAGCTACACGACCATCAAGAACGGAATCGACTACCTGCTCACCTTGACGGTGATGGGCGGCTCGGGCCTGTCGAAAACGGCCGCGCGTCGATTCAAGACGCACTGGGCGGAGCCGGCAACCCCCGTAATCACCGTGACGTACGGCGATGACCTCACGTGCCACGTGAAGGTGGAGAACGGCGTTTCCGCCTACAACATCGAGGAGACGACGATCATAGGCCCGATGGCCTACGACGAGGACACGGGCGAGATCCCCATGCTCGGCACGATCACGTGCGACGGCGACGAACTGGTGCTTGGCGACGCGTCGAAATGCGTCGGCTTCGTGGTCGAGCGCGTGCTGGACGAGGGCGACCACCTTCTCACGTCGAGCCTGCTCGATGCCCAGGAAACCATCGACCGCGTGCCGCCGCTCAACGCCGACTTCAAGTACCGCGCAACTGGCACTGCGGCGAACGGAACGTCTTCCTACGCCGAGGCCAAGGCGAACCTGCACGCCGAGTGCATGGCGCTCAACTTCGGCCAGGATGCCTCGACGCTGCTCAAGATGGAGCTTGACGCCAAATACTCGACATCTGCGGCGCGAAGCTTCAACAGCTTCCATTTCGCCGACGGCGGGGAAAACGGTGGGCTTCCGCAGTCGTATGCGCTCGATGAGGCAGACCTTGCGACATCGGCCTCTTGCCTGCTCGAACGCGACGGGCACGACCTGTTCCGCAAAATCATGCGCACACAGTGGCAGGGCTGGTGGCGCGGCCTCGCCGGTGAGCGTGCGTTCGGCGCGATGACGTTCAACGAGTCGCTTAAATCTGCAGGGCTTTGGTCGGCATCGGCGAAGGTCGAGCACGATGTGTTCGAGGAGCCGAGCAATGCCTGATTGGAAAAAGCGATTCGCGGCCTCGTACCGCTTTATGCGCGTTGACCGAAAGACCGGCCTCGATGTCGAGCGACTGCGCAACATCCGAAACGGCGGGAGCATCGAGCGAAACCAGGACACCAGCTACGAGACGGGCAAGATCGACTACCTCGGAACGCTCGACCTCGGTAGTGACCTCCTGCGCATCTACCTCGATGCCACGTTCCCGGACGACACAACGGTGTCGGAGGCGCTTGGTACGTTCGTCGTATCGACGCCAAAGCGTTCAACTGGCTACAACTCGTCTGAAGCAGACCTATCTGGCCGCTTGTCCGAGGTTGCGGAAGACGAGTTCGACGCCCCGCGCTCGCTTGCGGCTGGCAGCAACGCCGTCGGCGAGGCGGCGAAGCTCCTGCGCGAGGTCGGCCTTGAGGTTATCGCCGACCCGTCCGACTTCACGCTAACGACCACGTGGGTCATCGGGGCAATCGGCAACGGGGAGAGCAACTACGCCACCCGCCTGAAGGCCGTAAACGCCCTTCTCGATGCGGCGGGCTTCAGCTCGGCGTCGTGCGACCCGATGGGGCGCGTGCTGCTGCGCCGCTACGTCGAGCCTGACAAGCGCGCGCCAGCGATGGTCATGGAAGAGGGCAAGTGGGCGCGTTTCGAGGACGGCGGCACCGAGGAGCTGGACAAATCGGGCGTGGCGAACGTCGTGCACGTCGATTACTCGACATCCGACGAAAGCATAAGGGGCACGGCAATCGACTCCGACCCCAACAGCCAGTACTCGACCGTCACGCGCGGTTGGCGCAAGTCGGCCAAGTACATGAAGAGCGAGCTTCCGGCAGGCTCCACGGCGGCTGAGCGGCAGGCCAACGCCAACGCCGAGGCGGCGACCCTCCTGCGCACCCAGCAATCCGCGATCCACCGCCTGAAGGTGACGCACGTCTACGCGCCCGTGGGCGTTTCCGACGCCATCGAGGTTCGCTGGCCGAGCGCTGGCATCTTCGGGAACTTCGCGATACGTAAGCAGACTCTCACCCTCGTGGGAGGATGCCCGATGGAATTGGAGATGAGGCGATTTGAACGCTAGCACCATAGCCGACGCGGGCGAACAGCTCGCCGCCCTGTTCGCGCCGCAAGGCGGCTCGGGGCACTCCGTGGGCTTCGGCACCGTGAAGTCCGTCTCGGGCGCGACGCTCGCGGTCGCCATATCCGGCACGACGCTCTCGGGGCTTCCGATGACCACGGCATGCTCGGCGGCCAAGGCGGGCGACCGCTGCATCGTCGAGACCATCGGCCCGCAGGCTATCGTCACGGGCCTAATAGCCAAGTAAGGGAGGTATTGATGGCAGAAACGACCCAATACGCCGCCCTGATGCTCGACGCCAACGGGAACGTCGATAGGGTGCGCACGACCGACGGCAAGATCTACTACATTGCATCGACCATCTCCATGGATTCGGCGGAAGCGGCGCAAGAGGCCGCAGCGAACTGCAAGACGGCCATGGACAACGCCAACGCCGCCGAGGAAAAGCGGGTTTCGGCCGAGAAAACAAGGGCTTCGAACGAGACCTCGCGCCTCAACGCAGAGGTGAACCGCGCCAACAACGAAGTGGCCCGCGTCAACAGCGAGAACGCCCGCAAAACGGCCGAGTCCTCGCGAGCAAGCGCCGAGAGCGCCCGCAAGTCTGCCGAATCGACGCGCGAAAGCAACGAGGCCGCCAGAAAATCCGCCGAATCGATACGCCATGACGAGCACATCGCAGACCAACAGGTCTCGTCGAACGCCGCAGCTGCCGCCAGTGGCGCGGCCTCGCGCGCCGACGCGGCGGCAAACCAGGCCCTACAGATCGCCAACTCGATCGCCCAGGGCAGCGTCGGCGATTCCGACATCGCAGACCTGCGCAGCCAGAACGAGAAGCTGGCCTCGATGCTCGCGAACGCCACGGGCAAGTTCTTCTTCATGGGCGGCACCGTCTACGCCCCGTCGGCGAAGGCGTCAATAAGCAACGGAACCGTCACGCTCGGCTCCACCTGCTCGGTATCAGGCACGACCATCGTGCTCGCATAGAAAGGAAACTCAAATGGCAACAGTGAACGCAGAGCGCTTCGGCATTGACGGGCAAACCTACACGCTCATCGACGGCACGGCCCGAGAGAACGCCCAGCTGGCGCTCAACAACGCCGAGTACAACCGCCAGGGCCAAATCGGCAAGTACGGCGGGCAGAACATCGCCACCATCCTGGCGGGAGAGATCGGCAGCGGCAGCGTGTACGACGCGCTGCATAAGCGCATCGCCGCCGCGAACTTCGCAGGCCTGCGCGTGGGCGACTACCTGGACGTGCCGCTTGTGAGCGCATCCGCCGTCACCACACAGCAATCTGTGCGGTTCCTGCTTGCCCACATCGGCCCGTACCTTTACTGCGGCGACAACAGCAAGGGACACCACATCGCCTTCGTGGCCTCCGCGCCCATCGCCGTGGCCAAGACCGTGACCGGCGTTGCCAACGACAGCTTCCTGATGTGGAACACGACCAACACGAACCAGGGCACCGCCGACCGGAAATGCCCCTACCTGGGCAGCAACCTCAAGGCGTGGGAGAAGGCCTTCGAGGCGTGCCTGCCCGAGGGGCTGACCAAGTACCTGCTGACCCAGCGCGTCCTGCTTGAGGAGCGGTACAGCGCAAGCGGTACGCTCAACGACTCCAACTCGTGGAGCTGGCAGGATATCGGCAAGGTGTTCTCGCTGTCGGAGATGGAGGTGTACGGCTGTCCCGTGTGGGGGACGAAGGGCTACAGCGTCGGCTTCGACTGCCAGTGGGACCTGTTCCGCGACACCGCTCACCGAATCAACGGAAATCGGTGCAATTGGTGGCTGCGTTCCGTCATGGGTGGCTCGTCGTCCGGCGTGTGCTGCGTCAGCAACGACGGCTCTGCCAACTACGCCTCGGCGACGAACGTCTGGGTTCGCCCCCGCCCCGGCTTCCTCGTCGGCTAGCCAGCCGAGTGCTCTATACTCTGCTTCTAGGCGACCGCCTTGCGCGGTCGCCTCCTGCCCGCGAAGCGGGCCGTTTTTTGCCAGTTTCCCCAGGAGGTGCCATGAGCGGCGTCTACCAGCGAAACCGCGAGGTTTCCGAGTACAAGTTCTTCACGCAGGCCATCGCCATCCGCGTGGAGGTCAACAAGTTGATGGCGTCCTCCTCGGTAGTGCCCAAGGCCTACAGGCTGCTAAACGCGGTGCCGACCGTGGAGACGGCGCGCAGCATCGTGTACAACGTCAACCGCGCCGACTGCTTCTACCCCAACACCTCGTTCAACGCGCTGGAGAGGAAACGCTACCTGACGCTGGCCATAGCGGACTGCGAGCAGCTTATTCTGGACATGCAGTGCCTCATGGATATCGGCCTGCCCGTGAACGCCAACCGCTTCGAGGAGCTGGCGGCCATGGTCGAGGAGGAGATCAAGCTGCTGAAGGGCGCGCGCAAGAACGTGCGCGTCACCGGCAAGAAGTCCACCGAGGAGCGCATAGCCGAGGCCGAGCTAGAGCGCCTGCGTTCGCTATAATGGGAGGCGGTCCCGCCTTGTATATCGGTACAATTGGTGGCTGCGTTCCGTCATGGGTGGCTCGTCGTCCGACGTGTGCTACGTCAACAACAACGGCAATGCCAACTACAACTCGGCGACGAACGTCTGGGTTCGCCCCCGCCCCGGATTCCCTTATTGCCAGACCGAGTAGGCCCCAGAGCCGAAAGCAGAGCGCGAAGAGGAAGGAAGGCGCGACCGTCGGGCATGCGCCCGTAAATACGCACCCCGCGAGGGTGGCCGGACGCTGCTTGCATGGCGCGGCGCTCCGTGGCTTCGCCGCGTTTCATGGCCTTACCTCAAGCGGCTGCCAGAGCCACATTGCAAGCCGTGCGGGGTGCCTTCTATGAACTCGGAGCAAAGGCGGGCCGCACGCCGGAAGCGCCGCGAGGAGAAGCGCGCCAGGGCCAAGGCCGAGCGCGTCAAGGCGTGCACCCTTGAGACGGTGGCCGACCTCAACAGCCTGTGCAAGGCTTCCAAGCAGGCCGCGCGTAGCGTCATGTGGAAGGCCTCGACGCAGCGGTACATGAAGGACTACCTGCGAAACGCCGTGAAATCGCGCCAAGACCTTTTGGAGGGCCGCGACATATGCCGGGGTTTCATCCGCTTCGACCTGTGGGAGCGCGGCAAGCTGCGCCACATCAGTGCAGTGCACTTCCCCGAGCGCGTGGTGCAGAAGTCGCTGTCCCAGAACGCCCTCGTGCCCGCGATAGTCCCCACGCTCGTATCCGCGAACTCCGCCAACATCAAGGGGCGCGGCACCGACTACGCCCTTAAGCTGCTCAAGCGCCACCTGACCGACCACTGGCGGCGACATGGGCGCGAGGGCTACATACTGCTGGGCGACTTCTCCGACTACTTCGCGCGCATTGCCCACGAGCCGGTCAAGCGGCAGGTGGCCGACGCGCTGCTCGACCCGCGCGTGGTCGCCCTTGAGCACCGCCTGATAGACGCGCAGGGCGAGGTCGGCCTGGGCCTGGGCAGCGAGCCAAACCAGATATGCGCGGTGGCGCACCCCAACCGCATCGATCACTACGTGGCCGAGATGCTGCGCCCCGAGGCCTACGGGCGCTACATGGACGACTTCTACCTGATCCACGAGTCCAAGGAGTACCTGCAAGTGTGCCTTCTGCTGATAGAGCACGAGTGCGCGAAGCTCGGCATCGCGCTGAACCCGCGCAAGACCCGCGTGGTGAAGCTGACGCGCGGCTTCACGTGGCTGAAGAAGCGCATTTTCTACACCGAAACGGGCCGCATCGTCATGAAGCCGTGCCGCGACTCCATCACGCGCGAGCGACGCAAGCTGAAGAAGATGGCCCGCATGGTGGCCGATGGGGTCATGACGCCCGAGCAGGTGCAGCAGAGCTACCAGAGCTGGCGCGGCGGCATGGCTCACTTGGACGCGCACCGCAGCGTGCTGGCCATGGACGCGCTGTACCGCAGCCTGTTCGAAAATCTCGCGGGGGGGGTTGCTCAATGCAACCAAGCCCGAGAGACGATTCGGGCGGAACGCCCTCGCCATAGCGGAAGGGCGGCAACTCAAAACGGCGGCCTAGACGGGTCGAAAACGAAATAACCAAGACAGCGAAGGCGTGCTGCGGCGCGCCTTCTTTCTTCGCGCCCGCCCAAACGGCCAGGCAATCTCACGGCGCTAATACGATGGCGGCACATTCCCCGATAAGGAAGGAGTCCGCATGGACACTGAGGAAGACATGCCGCGCCCCGACGAGCTTCGAGACGGCACCCTGGCCGAGGTCAACGCCCTGCGCGACCTGCTGTCGCAGATCGGCGACCCCGACGCGGCGCACGACGCGGGCGTTATCGACGATGACGAGTACGTGGAGCGGAAGGCGCGAAAGCTCGCCTACACCTCCGCGCTCGCCACCTACGCCAACGGCGAGGTGCCCGACCTCCCGGCGCTGCTCGAACAGATGCGCGAGCAGGCGTCCCAGCCGACGCAGACCGAGACCAACACGGCGAACATCGACTACCTGCTCATGACCGTGGGAGGTGACCAGTAATGGCTACGAAGAAAACCGTTGAGCATTCCAAGCACTTCGCGAAGGTCAAGAAGTACTACGACAAAGACCTTTGGAGCAAGGCGCGCGTCTACAAGGCTGTCGAGTGCAAATGGATCACCGCCGACGAGTACAAGGAAATCACCGGGGAAGAGTACGCGGAGGCCGAGTAATGGACATCGAGGCGGTAGCCCTCACGGCTTTCGTTTCAGGCCTCGTCGGCGCTGTCGTCTCGGGCCTCGTGGCCGCGCTGAAGTCGCAAGGCAAGAAGGCCGTCGAGCGTTCCGAGGAAGAACGGGCCACCGACGAGGCCGTGAAGATGGGCATGCGGGCGCTTCTTTGGCGTGAGCTGAAGAACATCCACGAGCAGGCCGTCAAGCAGCACGGCCTCACGGTCGCCGACCGAAAGCACCTCGAAGGCGTCTACGCCGTCTACCACGGGCTGGGCGGCAACGGCACGGGAACGCGCCTCTACACGGACGCGATGAATCAGCCCGTTATCGACTAGGAAGGAAACGAAATGAGCGCAATCCAAGCAGCCCTGACCGTGGTGACGGTTCTAGTGGTTCCGTACCTCGTACAGGCGATCAAGACCAAGGCCATGAGCGGCAACGCCGCCCGATGGGTCGCAATCGCGGTTTCCGCCCTGTGCGGCGCGCTGACCGCGATGGCGAACGGCATCCCGACCGACCCCAGCGCATGGGTGACTTCCATCTTCGCCTGCGTCGGCGGCGTGCAGGTAGCCTACGCCGCCTTCAAGGCCGTGGGCGTCACGTCGAAGTGGCTCGACTCCCTTCTGGCGCTCGGCGACGTGAAGAAGGAGGGCTAGCCATGGACGACGATACCTTCGAGGAGCTTAACGACGGGAGGGGCGACGATGACCAAGAGTAATCTCTGCACCTACGCCAACATCACAGGCAACCGAAACAGCGGGCGCTCGGGCAACCGCGTTTGCAAGATCACGCCGCACTACATGGCGGCGCATTGGACGGGCAGGCAGTGCGCCGACTACTTCGCCGCCACCGCCCGCCAGGCAAGCTCGAACTACTGTATCGGCTACGACGGCGACATCGCAATGAGCGTGGACGAGGACGACCGCGCCTGGACTTCCGCGAGCAAGTGGAACGACGACCGCGCCATCACCATCGAGTGCGCGAACAACGCCGACTCCTCGCTCACCGACGCCACGTGGGCCGCGCTCGTCAACCTGTGCGCCGACATCTGCCGCCGCTACGGCTTCCGCCTCGCATACGACGGAACGCGAAACGCCACGCTTACCGAGCACCGCATGTTCTCATCGACCGATTGCCCTGGCGCGTGGCTGCATGCCCGTATGGGCCAGCTCGCATCCGAGGTGAACGCGATCCTCGACGGAGGCAGCGCTCCTGCTGTCGCACCGTCTGCCCCAGCGGAGCAGCCGAGCGCCAGCGGCAAGGAGGGCACGGGGTTCAACGGAACCTACCGCTGCACGGTCGATTGCCTCAACGTGCGCGACGCGCCGTCGCTTTCAGGCTCCGTAGTCGCCTCCTACGGCAAGGGCGAGACGGTCAACCTCGACGACTGGTACTGCATCGCAGACGGCTACGTCTGGGGACGCTACACCAGCAATAGCGGCCATACGCGCTACATCGCCGTGGGCAAGCCCACAGGCGGATACGACCCGAACGACTTCCTCGTGCGTGATGGCACGGCGCGGGCACAGGCGGGTCACTCGG
Source organism: Sodaliphilus sp. (assembly GCA_963657575.1). Taxonomy (GTDB): domain Bacteria; phylum Actinomycetota; class Coriobacteriia; order Coriobacteriales; family Coriobacteriaceae; genus Collinsella. The sequence goes on along the minus strand of CAVKNR010000002.1, from coordinate 1,117 downwards.
CCGGCACCTACCGCATCTGCGTGGATGCCCTCAACGTTCGCTCCGGCGCGGGCACGGGCTACTCGACCGTGGCCACCTATCATCGCAGGGAGACCGTTGCGCTCGATGGCACGTTCGCATCAGCCGACGGCTATGTTTGGGGCCGATACACGGGTGGTTCCGGCTACAAGCGCTGGATCGCCGTCGAAACCGCCTCTGGCGAGAAGTACGCCGAGAGGGTGTAGGCGATGCCGTACCCAAGCCCAGCCGACGAAGACCGCAACGGCGGGTGCGGCCCGCTTGTGGCGGCGGTGCTCCTGCTGCTCATCGTGTTTGCCGCCGCCTCATGCGCCAGGCAGGCCATGGGAGCGCAGGAGATGACCGTATCGCCGGCCCGTACCGACGGCCCGATCTATGACCTGCCGGACGATGTGCACCAGGAAATCGTGTGCGACAAGCTCAACCGCGAGTACCTTCTGCTCACGACAGACGAGGGCGGCGTGTACCTCATGCCGTACCTCGACGAGCACGGTGACCAGGCGATTATGCCGCAAGCCTAGCGCGTGGTATCCTAAGTAGAACGGTCGTCCCGAACGAGCATATTTCGGTTCGAGAAGTTGTTCGAACGGGGCACCATTTAAACTGAGAAGCCCGTTACCAATTCGGTAGCGGGCTTTTTGCTTCCGATATGCCAGGATTCGAACCCCGAGGGCATTAAATCACACTGTCATCCAAGGGTCCGTGGGCAAAAAATAGCAAATATGAGTACTGTTACCAATTTAGTGGCAGCGATTTCATGCCATCAGAAGGCGATTTCAACGCCAGGGGTCCTACGGCGGAAGGATTGCAGGCGTTTATTAGCTATGTTCTTGAACATATGTTGCGTAACACTGCATATTTTGCAAAAAGATAATGCTACGGGACTTGTGACAGTACTCATATTTGACGTTTTTTGCCCACGACCTCTTATTGCGTGGGTGAATCAGTTGCAAAACGGGCTTCAAAGCGTCCTTCTCAAACAAAAAGCCGGGGCCCGCACGATGCGGACCCCGGCTCAATACCGTGACGATATGTCAGTTACATTCTACACGTAGAACAGGATGTCGTCGTAGGTCGGGACCGGCCAGTAGTCGGCTGC
>CAVKNR010000001.1:0-55271 GCA_963657575.1 Sodaliphilus sp. | reverse complement strand
ATTTCTTGCTATCATGCAAGGCGTAGGGTAAATCTCCGATCGCAAGGAGACACAAATGGTGAAAAAGTCACCGGAAAACACTACTCCCGCAATTGTGGACAACGTAGAGGCGCTTGAGGCTAAGCTCGCTCAGATGCGAGAGGCCCAGGCGCTTTTTGCTACGTACACGCAGGAGCAGGTCGACAAGATCTTCTATGAGGCCGCCATGGCCGCCAACAAGGCTCGTATCCCGTTGGCGAAGATGGCCATCGAGGAGACCGGCCGCGGCGTTCTTGAGGACAAGGTCATCAAGAACCACTACGCCGCAGAGTACATCTATAACGCTTACAAGAACACCAAGACCTGTGGTGTCCTGGAGCGCGACGAGGCTTACGGCATCACCAAGATCGCCGAGCCCATCGGCATCGTGGGCGCCGTCATCCCGACGACCAACCCCACCTCCACCGCGATCTTCAAGACGCTGATCAGCCTGAAGACCCGCAACGCCATCATCATCTCCCCGCACCCGGCTGCCGCCAAGTGCACCATCGCCGCCGCCAAGCTCGTGCTTGACGCTGCCGTCAAGGCCGGCGCCCCCGAGGGCATCATCGGCTGGGTCGATGTTCCCTCCATCGAGCTGACCAACATGGTCATGCGCGACGTCGACATCATCCTCGCCACCGGTGGCCCGGGCATGGTCAAGGCCGCCTACTCCTCGGGCAAGCCCGCCCTGGGCGTTGGCGCCGGTAACACCCCGGTCGTCATCGACGACACCGCCGACGTGCTGCTCGCCGTCAACTCCATCATCCACTCCAAGACCTTCGACAACGGCATGATCTGCGCTTCCGAGCAGTCCGTGACCGTCATCGACACCATCTATGACCAGGTCAAGGCCGAGTTCCAGAAGCGCGGCTGCTACTTCGTCAAGCAGGGTGCCGAGATGGAGGCCCTGCGTGCCGCCATGTTCAAGAACGGCGCCCTCGATCACCGCATCCCCGGCATGGCTGCCGCCAAGATCGCCGAGCTCGCCGGCATCGAGGTTCCCGCCAAGACCAAGATCCTGATCGCCGAGGTCACCTCCACCGACCCCGCCAAGGAGGAGTTCTCCCACGAGAAGCTCTCCCCGGTCCTGGCCATGTATCACGCCAAGGACTTCCAGGAGGCCGTCGACAAGGCCGAGCACCTGGTGCTCGCCGGTGGCCCGGGCCACACCGCCTCTCTGTACGTGCACCCCGCCCAGGCCGAGAAGATCAGCCTGTTCGAGCACGTCATGAAGGCCTGCCGTATCGTCATCAACACCCCGTCCTCGCACGGTGGCATCGGTGACCTGTACAACTTTGGCATGAAGCCGTCTCTGACCCTGGGCTGCGGCTCCTGGGGCGGCAACTCCGTCTCCGAGAACGTTGGGGTGAAGCACTTGATCAACGTTAAGACTGTGGCCGAGCGCCGTGAGAACATGCTGTGGTTCCGCGCTCCCGAGAAGGTCTACTTCAAGAAGGGTTCCACGCCCGTCGCCCTCGACGAGCTGGGCAACGTCATGGGCAAGAAGCGCGCCTTCATCGTTACCGACCAGTTCCTCTTCAAGAATGGCAACACCCGCGCCATCGAGGCCAAGCTCGACGAGATGGGCATCGCCCACGACTGCTTCTACGACGTCGAGCCCGATCCGTCGCTGCAGTGCGCACGTCGCGGCGCCAAGCAGATGGCTCTCTTTGAGCCGGACGTCATCATCGCCGTCGGCGGTGGCTCCGCTATGGACGCCGGCAAGATCATGTGGATGATGTACGAGCACCCCGAGTGCAAGTTTGAGGACATGGCCATGGACTTCATGGACATCCGCAAGCGTATCTTCACCTTCCCCGAGATGGGCAAGAAGGCCTACTTCGTCGCCGTCCCGACCTCTTCGGGTACCGGCTCCGAGTGCACGCCGTTCGCCATCATCACCGACAAGGAGACCGGCATCAAGTGGCCGCTCGCCGACTACGCGCTGCTCCCCAACATGGCTATCGTCGACGCCGACAACTGCATGACCGCCCCGCGCGGCCTGACCGCTGCCTCCGGCATCGACGTCATGACCCACGCCATCGAGTCCTACGTCTCCATCATGGCTTCCGACTACACCAAGGGCCTCTCCGAGCGCGCTGCCAAGCTCGTCTTTGAGAACCTGCCCTCCAGCTTCACGAACGGCGCCAAGGACCCGCACGCCCGCGAGGAGATGCACAACGCCTCCTGCATGGCCGGTATGGCCTTCGCCAACGCCTTCCTGGGCCTCAACCACTCCATGGCTCACAAGCTCGGCGCTTTCCATCACCTGCCCCACGGCATCGCTAACGCCGTCATCCTGACCCGCGTCATGCGCTACAACGCCGCCGAGGCTCCCGTCAAGATGGGTACCTTCTCCCAGTATCCTTACCCCAACGCGCTGCACAACTACGCCGAGATGGCCAAGTACTGCGGCATCGAGGGCAAGGACGACAAGGAGGTCTTCGAGAACTTCATCACGAAGCTCGAGGAGCTCAAGGACTTCATCGGTGTCAAGAAGACCATCGCCGACTACGGTGTTGACGAGCAGTACTTCCTCGACACCCTCGACGAGATGACCGAGCAGGCATTCAACGACCAGTGCACCGGCGCTAACCCGCGCTACCCGCTCATGAGCGAGATCAAGGAGCTCTACCTGGACGCCTACTACGGCCGCGAGCCCCAGGACTACGCCGTCTGCTAGTTTTTAGCACGGTTTTTTGCGGCGGGGGTGCACGGGTGTTTCACACACCCCCGCCGTCGCTTCTATCGCATCGTTGAAAGGATGCAACCATGCTGCTACCCGATTCCAAGACCGAGCTCGTCCGCCGTGGCAACAAGGTCGTTTACGACCTGGGCGACAAGATCGTCAAGGTCTTTAACGAGACCAAGCCTGTCTCCGACGTGTTCAACGAGGCTTTGAATCTTGCCCGCATCAATGAGTGCGGCATCCGCAGCCCCAAGGCTCTCGAGGTTTCCCAGCTCGAGAACGCCAACGGCTGGGCGCTCGTGACCGAGAAGGTTCCGGGCACCACCCTTGCCGAGAAGATGACTGCCGAGCCCCAGCGCTTTGGTGAGTACCTCGAGATGTTCGTCGACCTCCAGATCGAGATCCACGGCTACACCTCCCCGCTGCTCAACCGTCAGCGCGACAAGTTCGCCCGCATGATCGACAGCCTTGATCAGCTCAATGCCACCACGCGCTACAACCTTCAGGAGCGTCTGGACGGCATGACCAAGGAGTTCAAGGTCTGCCACGGCGACTTCAACCCCTCCAACGTCATTGTCGGCGACGACGGCCAGCTCTACGTGTGCGACTGGGCACACGCCACCCAGGGCTCCCCTGCTGCCGACGTTGCCACCACCTACCTGCTCTTTGCCCTCAACAGCAAGGATCAGGCCGAGGCCTACCTGGAGCTCTACTGCGACCGCGCCGACATGCCCATGCAGGTCGTGCGTCAGTGGACGAGCATCGTCGCCGCTTCCGAGCTCGCTCGTAAGCGCAACGTGAACGATGAGTTCCTGAAGAACTGGATCGACGTCGTCGATTATCAGTAATATCTGAGCGATTTATTTCGCATCGGAGGCCCAAAGGAAAACCCCGCAGCTCATATGGGCTGTGGGGTTTTCCTTTTAGATATCGAGGATGCTACAAGATAAAAGAACGGCCCCGCATCTCCCCGATCTGGAGAAATGCGGGGCCGTCCCGTATATCGAACTACAAGCGAAATCGTAGATTAACGGCGGGCCGCCTTAACAAGCTCGGCAACCTTGGCGACGACCTCGTCAATCGCCACGTCCTCGCGCTCGCCCGTGGCACGGTCCTTGAGCTCAACGGTGCCGTTCTTAAGGCCGCGCTTGCCGAGCAACACCTGATACGGGAAGCCCATAAGGTCGTTGTCGGCAAACTTAAAGCCGGGGCGCTCGTCGCGGTCGTCCACGACAACCTCGATACCCTCGGCGCACAAGCCATCAACAATCTGCTCGCAGACGGTCGCGCACTCCTCCTTCTTGGGATCGAGCGGAATCACCGCGACCTCGTACGGAGCAACGGAGACCGGCCAGACGATGCCATGCTCGTCATTGTGCTGCTCCACGACGGCAGCGAGCGAGCGGGACACACCAACGCCGTAGCAGCCCATGATGAGCGGCTTCTCCTTGCCGTCCTCGTCCATAAAGGTGGCACCCATGGCCTCGGAATACTTGGTGCCAAGCTGGAAGACCTGAGAGACCTCGATGCCGCGGGCAGCGGAGAGCGGCTTGCCGCAGTGCGGGCAGGGGTCGCCGGCAACGACGGTTACCAGGTCGGCCCACTCGTCGACGGTAAAGTCGCGCTCGGGGCAGGCACCGGTAAAGTGATAGTCGACCTCGTTGGCGCCACAGGCCCACTGCTTGGACTCGCGCAGGCTCTCGTCGCAGACCAGACGAATGCCCTCGGGCAGGTTAACTGGTCCGATAAAGCCCTTGTGCAGACCGTTCGCCTGAAGCTCCTCGTCGGTCATCATGCGATAGCCCTTGCCAAAGACATGCTCGGCCTTGCAGTCGTTGAGTTCATGATCGCCCGGAACGATGGCCACGACAGGCTTGCCCTCAGCGTCGATGAGTGCCAGCGACTTGCGCGTGCCGTTCTCGGGGAAGCCAAAGAACTTTGCAACGGCCTCGATGGTGCCCATGCCCGGAGTCTTGACCTTGGTGAGCGTACCGTCGCCAGGACCCTCGGTCACAACGACCTTGGTGCTTGCGGCCTCATCGTCGGCAGCGAAGCCGCAATCGTCGCAGTAGACGAGCGAAGCCTCGCCGGCGTCGGCCAAAGCCATATACTCGACGGAGGTATCGCCACCGATCTCGCCGGAGTCGGCGACAACGGGCAGGGCCTTGATGTAGCAGCGCTCGCAAATGTTGGCATAGGCCTGCTTCATCTTGTCGTACTCCTCCTGCAGGCTCTCCTGCGTGGCGGAGAAGCTGTAGGCGTCCTTCATGATGAACTCGCGGCCGCGCATCAGGCCAAAGCGGGGACGGAACTCGTCGCGGAACTTATCCTGGATGTGGTACAGGTTGACGGGCAGCTGTTTGTAGGAACGCAGCTCGTTGCGCACCAGGGCCGTGACGGTCTCCTCGTGCGTGGGGCCCAGGACGAACTCGCGACCGTGACGGTCGTCAAAACGCACAAGTTCCTTGCCATAGGCGTCGATGCGGCCGGACTCACGCCACAACTCGGCGTCGACCATGATAGGCATCATAAGCTCCTGGGCGCCGGCAGCGTCCATCTCGTCGCGCACGATGTTCTCAATCTTGCGGATCGAGCGCCAAGCAAGCGGCAGATAGGAATACAGACCGGCGGCCTCCTTGCGGATCATGCCGGCACGGAGCAGCAGACGGTGGCTGGCGAGCTCAGCGTCCGCCGGATCCTCTTTAAGCGTCGGCGCGTAGAGCTTAGACATATACATTGCTCGGGTCATTTATTTCTCCTCAATAAGCTTGTCGACCTCGGCCATAAGCGCGTCGACAATTTGGTCCTCAGCTACTTTACCAATGATCTGGCCATGCGAAAAGAGCAGGCCCTGACCTCGTCCACAGGCCACGCCTAGGTCGGCGTCGGAAGCCTCGCCGGGGCCATTAACGGCACATCCCATCACGGCGATGGAAAGCGGCACGGAGTAGTTCTTAAGCCGCTCGGTAACCTCCTCGGCGATGGGAATGAGGTTGACCTGGCAACGAGCGCACGTGGGACACGAGACGATCTCGGGACCACGGCGGCGCAGGCCAAGGGACTGCAGGATACCCCAGGCGACCGGCGGCTCCTCGACCGGATCGGCCGTGAGCGAGACGCGCATGGTGTCACCGATACCCTCAGACAGCAGAATACCAAGGCCCACCGAGCTCTTAATGGTGCCCTGAAGCTTGGTACCCGCCTCGGTTACGCCCAGGTGAAGCGGAACGTGGGGAATCTCACGCGACAGGGCTCGATAGGTATCGAGCGTCGTTTGCACGCTATGGGCCTTGGCCGAAAGCACAATGTTCGTAAAGCCGCGGTCCTCAAAGTGCTTGACGAAGCGCTCGCTCGACATCACGAGCTTTTCGGGCTGCGTGAGGTATTCGCGCTCGGCGATATCCTGCTCGAGTGAACCGGCATTGACGCCGATACGAATCGCACAGCCCGCGGCACCAGCAGCATCGATCACCGCGTCAACCTTGGCCCAATCGCCAATATTGCCGGGATTGATGCGCAGCTTGGCAGCACCGGCCTCAACGGCACCAATGGCGAGCTTATGGTTAAAGTGAATATCGGCGACGATCGGCACCGGGGACTCAGCACAGATGGTACGAAAGCCCTCGAGCGCGGCCTCGGTGGGTACACTCACGCGCACGATATCGCAGCCCGCCTGCGCCAACGCGCGAACCTGCCCAAGCGTTGCCTGGGCATCAGCGGTATCAGTGCAGGTCATGGACTGAACCACAACCGGCGCGCCGCCGCCGATCTGCACGCCGCCCACATGCACGGGGCGCGTCAGCTCGCGCGGCAAAGAATGGGATAAAGACAATCCAAACACTCCCCTACAGAATAAATCGAAGGATGTCGGAACGAAGCATATAGACAAACAGAAGCGCAAAGAGCGCGATGCCCACATAGCTCACAATCGTCTGGACCTTGAGCGGAAGCTCGCGGCCCACAATCTTTTGAATGATCTCGATGACCAGCTTGCCGCCATCGAGTGGTGGGATGGGCAGCAGGTTCATAAAGCCAAGCGAGAACGAAATGAGGGCGGCAAACGAAAGGAACGTGGCAGGGCCGGCAGCAGCAGCCTGTGAGGACATAACACTAATACCCACGATCGAAGAAGACTGATCGAGAATCTCCATCGTATGCTGCGGCTGGAGCAGGCGCATCACGCCCTCCGCCGTCTGCGCGACATAGGAGAACGACAGGCGAGCCGACGTGATGGGGTCTAAACGGACCACCTGCGTAGAGGCATACACACCTAGGCGCTCGTCCTTTTTGAGCGCAACCGAGGTCGAATGCTGCTTGCCGTCGCGCTCATACTCAATGGCGATATCATCCTTACCGGCGGCCTTGCCGATAGCATCGTAGACGTCCATCCAAGTGGAACATGAGACACCGTCAACCGAAAGGATCGCGTCGCCGCCCTCGATACCCGCCTTGGCGGCAATAGACCCCTCGTCAACCTGACCGATCACGTTGGTATCCATCGGCACGGTGACACCCGCAATAGAGTAGATGCTCATAAGCAGCAAAAAGCCCGTCAGGATATTGACGAGAATGCCCGCGAGCAGCATAAAGGCGCGCTTGAGAAAGCCCTGGCCAAGATAGGTGTGCGAACGCTCTTGTGCAAGGAACTCGGCCTCGCCGCACGGCAGCTCCCACACATCGCCCTCGGCAGTTGAATGTTCGCGATCGAAACGGCGGCCGTCAAAGGTAGTGTAGCCCGCCGCGTCTCGCGGCAGCGTCTGATACTTGGTGGGATAGTAGCTCGGTGAGGGCTTCTCCCCTTCCTCATACCAAGGTGCGATGGAGCCCCAGCCCAGCAACAGAGCACAAGCCTCGAGCACATCCTCCTCGGAAAGCTCGAGCTCGACAGCAAGGTCGGCCACGGTCACGTGACCATGACGGTAGATAGCCGCGAGCACGCGATCGGCGCACGAGACATCGGTCGGGTCCATACCGCAGATGGCAGCGTAGCCACCCAACAGCAGCGGGGTCACGCCAAACTTGGTTCCAATGCGACGCGACGTGTAATGGATGTCAAAGCGGCACGGCAGGCCCAAAAAGAACTCGGTCACACGGACGCCGCAGGCACGCGCCGCCAAAAAGTGGCCGCCCTCGTGCAAAAACACGAGGACGGAAAGCATCAGCAGGCCCCAAAAGACCGATGAAAGAACGCTCAGAACAGTATCCATAAAACGAAAAAGCAATCCTTATGGGTTAGGAACGGGTTGCGGCGAGCACCTGCGCAGCTTTTTCACGCGCCCACGCGTCAATGTCGCGAAGCTGCTCAAACGAATCGACCGCCTGTATATCGTGGGCATCCATGCAGGATTCCACAATGCGATCGATATCGGTAAAGCTGCAGCCATCGTGCAGGAAGGCATCGACGGCGACCTCGTTGGCGGCATTGAGCACGCACGGCATGGTGCCACCCGTCTTACCGGCACGCTCGGCCAGTGCCAGACAGCGGAAGGTATCCATGTCGGCAGTATCAAACGTGAGCTGTCCCAGCTCGCGAAAATCGATACGAGGCGCCGGGGTATCCCAACGCTCGGGATACGAGAACGCGAACTGGATGGGAATACGCATGTCGGAAGCACCGAGATGCGCCATCACAGAGCCGTCGGCGAACTCGACCATAGAGTGAATCTTGGACTGACGCTGCACGACCACGTTAATGAAATCGAGATCGCAGTTAAACAGATGCATAGCCTCAATGCGCTCCAGGCCCTTGTTCATGAGGGTGGCGGAGTCGATGGTGATCTTGGCACCCATGGCCCACGTGGGATGTGCGAGGGCATCGGCACGCGTCACGCGGTCGAGCTCGCCGCGCGTGCGGCCAAAGAACGGACCGCCCGAGCAGGTGAGCCAAATACAATGAGCCTCGCGTGGGTTCTCCCCCAGATAGCACTGGTAGATGGCGGAGTGCTCAGAGTCGACTGGAATAAGCTGGCCCGGTTGCGCCAACGGCATAAGCAAGTCGCCACCGACGACGAGGGACTCCTTGTTGGCAAGGGCAAGACGCTTATTCGAGGTCAAGGCCGCATGGCTCGCCTCGAGACCGGCGGCGCCCACAATAGCGACGAGCACGCAGTCGACATCGTCGCGACGCGCGAGCTCGCAAACCGCTTGCGCGCCAACGCCGAGCTTCGTTCCATCCGGCAACTCCTGCAGCACGGCGTCATCGCCATGAGCGACATCGGCCACGGCAACCGCCGGAACCGAGAACTCGCGGGCAGCGGCAACGAGCTCGGAGGTACTGGAGTTAACGGACAGCGCCGTCACCTGCAGGCGATCGGCATGCTGACGGCACACATCGAGCGCCTGGGTGCCGATGGAGCCCGTACAACCCAGGATGGCAACACGGAGACGTCCATCGGGGCCATACGTCGTCTGGAATGACATTACAGCACGCCTCCGATCATCAAAAGCAGCTGCGCGGTAATGCAGCCGAAGATAAGCGAATCGCTACGATCGAGCATGCCGCCGTGGCCCGGGATAAGGTTACCGGAATCCTTGACGCCCACACCGCGCTTGATGCGCGACTCGATAAGGTCGCCGATAACGCCCAAAATGGACACCACCACGCCGCACAGCAGCGCATAGGGCAGACTGAGCTTGTAGAGGTGCGTCGCCCACAGGATGAGCCAAATCAAAACCGAGCCCAGGATGCCGCCAACAAACCCCTCCCAGCTCTTTTTGGGAGAGATCTTGGGAACCATCTTGTGTTTGCCGATACGGCTACCCACGATGTAGGCAAACGAATCGGAAACCCAAAGGGACGCGCAAACGCCCACCGAAAGCAGAGCGCCGGCAAAACCGGGCACGGCATCGCGCAGCAGCACGATAGCCGACAGCATAAAGCCAGTGTAGATGGGACCCATGAGCGTCACGGCCACATCAGAGATGCGGGTACGCGGCGACCAGACATACCAAATGCCCACAGCGAGCATCAGGGCAAAAAGCAGGGCATTCAGCAACATCGAATCGCCCAACGCCGACAGCGGAAAGAGTACGGCGGCAGCGATACCCATGCGCTCGTTAGCCATCTTGCCATCGAGCCTTGTCATACGGAAAAACTCATAGCAGCACAGACCGCTCATGACAGAAACAAAGATGGCCGTGGGCACGATGCCCAAAACCAGGCACAGGATAAAGACAACGGCGTAGACGATACCGGCGGCGGCACGGGTAATAAAGCCCGCCAGCCACGAACCGGTGCCGCTCTTCGCTGCAGGCGCGCCAGCAGTGGCAGCTTTGCGCGCAGGCGTTTTGGGAGCAGTTGCCTTGGGACGATCGGACACGATTAAGCCTCCTCGGTCTTGCTCAGACCACCAAACCTACGGTCACGGCCCTGATAGGCCAAAATGGCGTCGACAAGGCCCCAACGATCAAAGTCGGGCCAATAGGTATCGGTGACGTAGAATTCGGAATAAGCCACCTGCCACAGCAGATAATTCGAAAGGCGCAGCTCACCGGAAGTGCGAATCACAAGCTCAGGATCGGGAAGGCCGGCGGTATAGAGGTGGGAAGCCACCATGTCGTCATCAATTGCTGCAGGATCGATCTTACCGGCGGCAGCGTCGAGTGCGATCTGACGGACAGCGCGGGTAATCTCGGCACGCGCGCCGTAGTTGACGGCAAGCGCCAACGTCATGCCGGTGTGATTGGCGCACTCGGCAAGACCGCGTTCAAAAACGTCACGGGTTTTCTTGGGCAGCGCGGAAATGTCACCAAAAAAGACAACGCGCACGTTTTCGCGCTTCAGAAGCGGCAGCTCGTCGATAAACGTCTTGGCAAACAGGTGCATCAAGACGTTGACCTCGTGCTGCGGGCGGTTCCAGTTTTCGGTAGAAAAAGCATAGGCCGAAAGCACGTCGACGCCCAGACGCACGCAGGCGGTAATAATCTCGCGAAGGGAGACGATACCCGCCTTGTGGCCCTCAGTGCGCGCAAGACCGCGCGACGTGGCCCAACGACCGTTGCCGTCCATGATGCACGAGATATGGTGCGGAATGTTATTGAGGTCAAGGTCGGAAAAACCGACGCCCGCAGGGGCGTCGGCAAAGTACTCGACCAGTTTATGCTCGTCGTATTGCACCTTAGATCTCCATGACCTCGGCTTCTTTTTCCTTCAGAAGCTCCTCGACCTTGGCGACATACTCATCGGTGTGCTTCTGGACCTTGGCCTGCTCGCGACGGACATCGTCCTCGGTGAGTTCCTCATCGCGCTCGAGCTTGTTGTTGAAGTCGCGACGGATGTTACGGATAGACACCTTGGCCTGCTCGGCGTACTCGCGGCACTCCTTGACGAGCTCGCGACGGCGCTCCTCGGTGGGAGCCGGGAACGGCAGACGAACGACGGTGCCATCGGAGTTGGGGGTAATACCCAGATCGGAAGCGCCGATGGCCTTGACGATAGCATTGATGAGTGCCTTGTCCCACGGCTCGATGAGCAGCATGTGGGCCTCGGGGGTCTTTACGGCGGCAACCTGCGTGACCGGCGTAGGAACACCGTAATAATCGACGGTGATGTCGGACAGAATGTTAGCGTTGGCTCGGCCGGTACGGACCTTGGAGAAGTTATGCTTGAGGGACTCGAGCGACTTGTCCATGTGGGCGGTAATGTTCTCTGCCATGCTTAATCCTCCTGATAGACGAGCGTGCCGACGGGCTCACCCGAAAGCGCGCGCTTGACGGTGTCCTCGCCATCGATGTTGAGGACCAAAATCGGCATACGGTTATCCTGGCACAGGGCCGTAGCCGTGGAATCCATAACCTGCAGACCGCGGACGAGAACCTCGTGATAGGTAATCTTGTCAAAACGGACGGCATCGGCGCACTTGACGGGATCCTTGTCGTAGATGCCGTCAACCTTGGTGGCTTTAATCAAAATCTCGGCGCCGATCTCGCACGCACGAAGAGCCGCGGCGGTGTCGGTCGTAAAGTACGGATTGCCCGAACCGGCGGCAAAAATAACGACATTGCCCTTGGAAAGGTGGTTGATGGCGCGACGGCGAATATAGGGCTCGCAGATCTCGTTCATCTGGATAGCGCTCATCACGCGGCAGGGAACATCGTTATGCTCGAAGGCATCCTGCAGGGCGAGCGCGTTCATAACGGTTGCCAGCATGCCCATGTAGTCGGCCTGAGCACGCTCCATGCCACCGGCAGCGCCGGCCATGCCGCGGAAAATATTGCCGCCGCCGACAACGACGCCCACCTCATGGCCAACGGCGAGCAGCTCCTTGACCTGCTTGGCAAGATGGTCGGTAACCTTGGGGTCGATGCCATATTGGCCGTCGCCCATCAGTGCTTCGCCGGAAAGCTTAAGAAGCACGCGTTTATATCGGATGTCGGACAAAGCGATCCTCCTTTAGATTGAACTCTCAACATTCTATCAAAGGCTCTACGAAGAGCCATGAAAAAGCAGGCTGTGAGTAAAACCCACAGCCTGCTCATTACCAGCTACAAGAGCTTATTTACTCGCCACGGACCAGACGGTCAAAGGCAACGACGGTAATGGTGTCGCCGAGCTCCTTGGAGACCTGCTCAGCGTACTTCTTGATGGTGAGGGAGCTGTCCTTGATGAACTCCTGCTCGGTGAGCACGGACTGCTTGTAGAACTTCTCCAGACGGCCGACAGCCATCTTCTCCTGGATAGCCTCGGGCTTGCCGGACTCGGCAGCCTGAGCCATGTAGATCTGCTTCTCGTGCTCGACGGTCTCGGCCGGAACCTGATCGCGGGTAGCGCAGATCGGGGCGACGGCAGCAACCTGAAGGGCAACGTCGTGAGCGAAGGTCTTGAAGGACTCAGCCTGAGCGGTCTCGGCCTCCTCGAAAGCAAACTCGACGAGGACGCCGATCTTACCACCCATGTGGATGTAAGAAGCGAGAGCGCCGTTCTCGGCCTTACGGGCGGCGAAGCGGGAGATCTTCATGTTCTCGCCCATGATGTGAATCATCTCGGTGAGCTCGGAGGAAACGGTCTCCTCGCCCATCGGCTTCTCGAGCAGAGCGTCGACGTCGGCAGGCTCGGTGGTAGCGACAACCTCAGCGACCTTGGAAGCAAAGCCGGTGAACTTGGCGTTGGAGCCAACGAAGTCGGTCTCGCAGGAGAGCTCGAGCAGAGCGCCGGTCTTGCCATCCTCGGAGACGAACGCGGCGACAGCGCCCTCGTTGGTCTCACGGCCAGCCTTCTTGGCAGCCTTGGCAAGGCCGTTCTTACGCAGAACGTCGACAGCGGCGTCCATGTCGCCGTCAGCCTCGACGAGAGCCTTCTTGCACTCCATCATCGGGGAGTCGGTCATCTCGCGGAGCTGCTTGACCATAGCGGCGGTAATCTGGGCCATTGTGGTTCCTTTCAAAGAGATGAAAAAGAATTAACTAAGACTGATTTACTCGGCCTTGGGCTCAGCGGCCATCTCGGCCTCGGAGACCTGCTCCTTGCCGGAGCCAGCGAGGCAGGCGTCAGCCATGAGCTCGCACATAAGGGTGACAGCGGAGATAGCGTCATCGTTGCAGGGGATGCCGTACTCGACCTCGTCGGGATCGGAGTTGGTGTCGATCAGGGCGACGACGGGGATGTTCAGGCGCTGAGCCTCCTTGATGGCGTTCTCCTCGCGCTTGGTGTCGATGACGAAGAGAGCCTGGGGCAGACCCTTCATGTCGCGGGCGCCACCGAGGTTGGTCTGGAGCTTGGTGAGCTCCTTGCCGAGCACAGCCTGCTCCTTCTTGGGGAGCACTGCCATGCGGCCGTCCTCGACCATGGCCTCGAGCTCCTCCATGCGGTTGATGCGGGAGCGGATGGTGACGAAGTTGGTCAGCATACCGCCGAGCCAACGCTGGTTGATGTAAGGCATGTTGGCGCGCTCAGCAGCGTTCTTGACGGCCTCCTGAGCCTGCTTCTTGGTGCCGACGAACAGCACGTTGCCACCCTTGGCGACGTTCTTGACGAAGGTGTAGGCCTGGTCGGCGTCGAGGATGGTCTGCTTGAGGTCAAGGATATAGATGCCGTTGCGCTCACCGAAGATGAACGGCTTCATCTTGGGGTTCCAGCGACGGGTCTGGTGACCGAAGTGGCAGCCGGCCTCGAGCAGGGTGCGGATATTAATCTTGGTAGCCATGTTAAACCTCCTGTGGTTTGCCTCCGCGCGGGGTCATCCTCCAAAACCAACCCGGACATGTGCTACCAAAGCCCGGGCACCACGGTATGAAGTAGCCGCGCGTGCGTGATAAATACATGTTGCCGTGAAGCAACCCGATGAATGATAGCAGGAATGCATCTTCCTGCCAACCCGCAATCAAAACCACACACCTGAGTGCAGCGCGGAACGTCCCAGCAACTATTCGCCGCGGGGATGGGCTTGAGCCACGGCCCGCTTAAGCCGATCGGGCGTGAGATGCGTGTAGATCTGCGTCGTGGACAGACTCGCATGACCCAGCAGCTCTTGAACCGAGCGCAGGTCCGCACCGCCCTCAAGCAAGTCGGTCGCAAAAGTATGGCGCATCGCATGCGGGGCGATGTCGGCCGGAATGCCGGCGAGCGTCGCCAGCGTATGGAACCGCCGCCGGAGCATGGCGGCGCTCATGCGATTGCCGCGCGCCGATATAAGCAGCGGATGCGGCCCGGTAGCGGGGTCACGACGCTTTGCCTGAGCGAGCAATTCCGGCCTCCCCTCCTCAATATAGAGACGCGTCGCCTCGAGCGCACGACGATACAGAGGGACGATACGTTCTTTGCCCCCCTTGCCCCAAAGGCGCAGCGTGCGTTCGGACCAAGCGATGGACTCCACATTGAGTGCTGCGAGCTCAGAGATACGAGCACCCGAGGCATAGAGCAGCTCGAGCATCGCCGCATCGCGCAGTCCCGCGGGCGTCGAGGTATCAGGCGTCTTGAGCAGCGCCTCGACCTGCTGGGTCGTAAGGACGCCCGGCAGGTCGCGCGGCAGCTTGGGCGATGCGATTGCCGAGACCGCATCACCCTCGACAATCCCCTCGGCAGTCATCCACCGATAGAGCGAGCGAATGGCAGACAGATGCGCCGCAAGCGTTCGGGGAGCCACCTGTTCACGCGAAAGCTCGGCAAGATAGCGACGAATGGTGCGCACGTCGGCAGCGAAAGCATCGATATCCTCGCGCTCGCACCAGGAAGCAAAGCGCTCCAGCCTCGAGCCATAGGCCGTCACCGTGTTGGGAGAAAGTCCCTCGACACGTGCGATATAGGCGATAAACGAGTCGACGGCATCGTACAGGTCAAAGGCTATGACCGGTCGCCTCCAAACAGATCGGGGCGAGTGGCCAGATAGGCATCAAGGGCCTCAAGCGCACGGTCCGCATAGGCCTGGTAGCGGTCGCGCTTGCTGCGACGCTTACCGTCCTCGAGCGGCGGCACCAGGCCAAAGTTGACATGCATGGGCTGGTAGCCCACGGTGGCAGGATCGGTCGCATAGCCCACGAGCGCGCCCAGGGCGCCCACGCGGGGCAACTCGACGCCCGCGGCACCGATAGCCTCGGCATAGGTGTTGAGCGCCGCGAGCAGACCGGTCGCCACGGCTTCCATGTACCCCTCGGTGCCGGTGATCTGACCGGCCAGGCGCACGCCGGTACCGGGCACGGCAAAGGTGCCATCGAGGACGTGCGGGGCGTCGACAAAGGTATTACGGTGCATGACACCGTAGCGGAAGAACTCAGCGTTCTCCAGGCCCGGCACCATATGGAAGACGCGCTTCTGCTCGCCAAAGGTCAGGTTGGTCTGGAAGCCCACCAGATTATAAGCGGTCTTCTCCTTGTTCTCGGCACGCAGCTGAATCGCCGCCCAGGGGCGACGTCCGGTACGCGGGTCGGTGAGGCCGACGGGCTTCATGGCGCCAAAGCGAATGGCGTCCTTGCCGGTGCGTGCAACCTCCTCGGCAGGCTGGCAGGCCTGGAACAGATCGCCGCCCTCAAAATCCTTGAGCACCACGCGGTCGGCCGTGGTAAGCGCCTCGATAAAGGCCTCGTACTCCTCCTTGTTGAGCGGAGCGTTGAGATAGTCGCCACTCCCCTGCTCCTCGTAGCGCGACTGCGAGAACAGCACGTCCATATCGAGCGTGGAGGCATCGACGATCGGCGCCGCGGCATCGAAGAACGCAAGGGCGTCGCCACCGACGAGCTTCATGACCTCTTCGCTCAGCGCCGGCGAGCACAAGGGGCCGGCGGCAATGACCACGTGACCCTCGGGAATCTGCGTGACCTCGCCGTGAATGATCTCGATATTGGGACGGGCGGCAACCTCGGCCTCGACAAGCTCGGAAAACTTGACGCGGTCGACCGCCAAGGCACCACCGGCGGGAACAGCGGCGCGATGGGCGCAATCGAGCAGGACTGAACCCATGCGCTGGAGCTCGGCTTTTAGTAGGCCAGCAGCGGAATCTGGACGGGTCGACTTAAACGAATTGGAGCAGACGAGCTCTGCCAGGTGATCAGTATGGTGAGCCGGGGAGCTCACCTGGGGGCGCATCTCGCACAGCTTTACGGCAAACCCGCGGTCTGCCAGCTGGATCGCGCATTCCGAACCCGCCAGACCGCCACCGATAACCGTCACCTGATCGAACTGCATCTGCAAACACCTTTCTAATTGACACGTTTTCCATTGTGACCGAAGGGCGTCTGGGCGTGAAGGGCAAACTTGGAGGGCGCATACCTTCCATCCATCATGCGCTCGATAAGGCCCTCGAGTTCAAGCGAACCCAAGAGTTTGAGTACGCCGACGGCATCGAGCGAGACGAGCGCCGCGATGTCGTCGACCTTGAGCGGAGAGGCGATGAGCGCATGCATCACGGTCTGCTGTGTTGGATCCAGGTCGGCAATGCCGGGAGCATCAGGGCGCGAGTAGCGCAGGGTGCCGTAGATACGTGAGATAGCCATCTCGATAGATTCCTCGTCGATGATGCAGCAGGCACCGTTCGCAATGAGGTAATTCGTGCCACGCGACTCGGGCGATAGGATCGACCCCGGCACGGCAAGAAGTTCGCGCCCCAAATCCATAGCAGCCTCGGCTGTAGAAAACGTCCCGGAAGGCATACCCGCCTCGGATACAAAGAGGGCTTGCGACAGGGCCGCGATCACGCGATTCCGGCGCGGAAAGGCAAACTTGCGCGGACCCATGCCCCACGGAGAGATCGACACGACCGCGCCACCCGTATCGAGCGTGCGAGTAATAAGCCCCGCGCTCGAACGCGGGTAGACCACGTCGGCGCCCGTCCCCAGCACCACGACGTGTTTGCCGCCGGCGTTGACCGCAGCCCAACCCGAGGCCTGGTCACAACCGACCGCGCCGCCCGAAACAACCGTCACTCCCGCCTCGACCGCCACCTTTGCCGCAAGCTCTGCCACGGCAAGACCATACGGCGAGGCCTTTCGCGCGCCGATGATGGAGAGCGCGGGCGTCGAAAGCGCCTCGGGGTTGCCGCGCACATAGAGCGTCTGAGGTACATCAGAAAGCTCCAAAACGGTCTCGGGATACAACGCGTCACCTGGATGCAGCTCGAAGGTCCCCTCGGCCATCATTGGTCCCTCCTTCCCTGGTACATCGCCGCCTCGAGCACGTGGTCCTGCGTCACTTGCTCGCTCTCGGCGACATCTGCGATCGTGCGCGCAATGCGAACCAGGCGCACGATGCCACGCCCTGTGAGATGCGTGCGTTTGGACAGACCGAGTACGCATTTCTCGGCAGCATCATCGAGCTCAAAGGTCGAAACGACGCCGTCAATGGACCGCGTCTCGTCATCCTCGGCCTCGGCATCCGCATCGTCCATACGAGACTCGCGCCAGGTGCGAAAAGCGCGACCGCGCACAACGTAGTCACGTAACTCGGCCGACGACATACCCTCCGCGCCCTCGATAATCACCTGGGGATCGGGACGGGTCACATCGATCATCATGTCGATACGGTCGGCCAAAGGACCGCGCAGCTTTGCCCGATAGCGCTCGACCATCGATGCCGAGCAGCGGCACGGCACCTCGCGGTCGCCCAAAAAGCCGCAGGGGCAGGGATTGCTCGCAGCGAGCAGCTGAAAGCGCGACGGGAAGGTAAAGGCCCCGTCGACGCGTACGATCCTCACATAGCCGCGTTCGATGGGCTGACGCAGCGTCTGCAGCACACCCGTGGGAAACTCGGCAAGCTCGTCCAAAAAGAGCACGCCGCCATGAGCAAGGCTAATCTCACCCGGGTGCACCGGGCGCCCGCCGCCGATAAGGCCTGCGGTCGAAATACTGTGATGGGGGCTTCGAAACGGCCGATGACCTGCCAATAAGCCATCGATGTTCTCGCCCAAGACCGAATGGATGCACAGTGCCTCCTGCTGATCCTCGACGGAAAGCTCGGGCAGGATGCCGGTCATACGGCGTGCGAGCATCGTCTTGCCCGATCCCGGAGACCCGATCATGAGCAAGCCGAGTTCTCCTGCCGCCGCAAGCGCCATGCCGCGTTTAGCGACTTCCTGCCCCAGCACGTCTGCATAGTCGAGCTCGGGCTCAAAGGTCGCCTCGACACCCTCGGAATCCAAGTAGTGCCGTGCGGCATCGCCCATGCCATGAGCAAGCTGAGACAGATGGTCGATAAAGCCGCAATCTACGCCCGCGAGTGGCACATGCTGGTCGGACCTGCCGGCGATAAAAGACAGCCCCATGTCGCGAGCCAATAGCTGAAACGCCACCTCGCCCTTGACGGGAAGCACCGTACCGTCCAGACCAAGCTCACCTGCGATAAGGCAGCGATCGAGGTTGTCACGGGGAATCTGCTCATCGGCCGCTAGAACCGCGATGGCGATGGGCAGGTCAAAGCCGCTACCGGTCTTGCGGATATCGCCGGGTGCCAGGTTAACGGTAATGCCCGAGCGCGGGATCTCGAACCCGGCGGAGCGCATCGCGCAGCGAATACGACCGCGTGACTCCATCACCTCCATACTCGGAATGCCGAGCATCTGGATGCCCGGAACGCCACCGGCAAGCGAGACCTCGACCGTGACGTGAATCGCCTCGACGCCGCGGATGCAGGCCGCGTGAACGGCAAACGTCTCGAACGCCATCACGACACCTGCCAATCGAACGCGTTGTACTGATGCTCGATCTCGGCGATATGCCCGCCGCGGATGGTGACACCCACAGCATCGAAGCGAATCGCCTTGAGCGGATAATGCTCCATGAGATAGCAACTTGCGATGCGGCGGTAGCGGCGTTGCTTTTGGGCGTCCACGGCCTCCTCGGGAAAGACCCGCGTGGTGCAATCCAGGGCGACGCGTCTGGTCTTGACCTCGGCCATCACCACGACATCGTCGAGCTCATCGAGCAGCACCAGATCGGCCTCGCCCTCGGTGCAACGATAGCCCTGCTCCAGCAAGGTGTAGCCGCGCTCGTTAAAGTAGTCGATGGTGATCAGCTCGCCCAGCATGCCTAGCTCGCGGGGACTGAGTCCCTTGATAAACTCGGGCGTCATCGCCCCGGAGTCGAGCTCGCCGTTTTCCCAACGCTCCTTGAGCTGCTGCGTCTTGCTCTTTTTGCTTGCGGCACTCATGGGGTCTCCTTTCCCGCACACTGCATTGCCCCGATGATGAGGGCACCTTTCATGCGGGTAAGTACCGGAAGCAAACCAAAAGCTGACCAAATGCCGTCAAAAAACGGGCCGTACGCAACAATGGTGTTGCATACGGCCCGCTACCAGCAGGTTTATAAAACCCCAGAGGTCCATGTCTCCACAATTGGCCTAGAAAAGGCGCTCAGTCTGCAGAAAGTTTCCGCAAAAGCTCACGCGGTGCAGCGGACAAAGTCCATGTTTGCGAATGGCCTCGATGTGCTCGGGGCTCGCATAGCCCTTCGACTCGGCCAGATGGTACTCGGGATACTCGGCGTCGTACTCGACCATCATCTCGTCACGCGTGACCTTGGCCATAATGGACGCCGCGGCGATGCAGGCGATCTTGGCATCGCCCTTCACCACATCGCGCTCGTTAGGAACGGCGCCCAAGGGGTTGCCATCCATAAGCACGCAATCGGGCTCGAGCCCCGTATCGGCCACGGCGCCCGCAACGGCGGTACGGATAGCACGGGCCATGCCCATCTCATCGATATCCTTCGGCGCAATATGGCAAAAACCGATCGCCGTCGCCACCTCGGCAATCTTCACTGAGAGCAACTCTCGGCGCGCCGGCGTGAGCTTTTTGGAATCGTTGATACCCCAAACGTGCGGCTCCATAGGAAGACAGACGGCGCACACCGTCAAAGGACCGGCCACCGATCCGCGACCCACCTCGTCGACACCAACGACCACCCCATCGCCGCCAAGCTCATGCATAAGCTCGTACATGTCATTGACGCGCTCGCGCTCGGCAAGCTCTTTGGCATGGCGTTTGAGGGCGCGTTCACAAGCCTTGATCACCTGCTGGCGCGGGTCCTCGCGATAATGCTCCACGAGGGCGGGAATCTCCTCAAACGTAGCGCTCGCCAACTCACCGGCAACCTGCGATGCCGAAACCGAGCTCGTCATGTTGGCCATACCAGGCCCTCCTTGCATGCAAATCAGATAAAAAGAAGGGCCACCCGAAGGTGACCCTTGTGTCCAAACGAGTGGACAGACGCTGCGATCTTCTTAGCGCTTCTCGGGGATGCGAGCAGCCTTGCCCACCTTGTCGCGGAGGTAGTACAGCTTGGCGCGACGGACGCGACCATGACGAACGACCTCGAGCTTGGCGATCTTGGGGCTGTGAAGCGGGAAGGTACGCTCAACACCGACACCGAAGGACATCTTGCGGACGGTGAAGGTCTCGCGGGCACCGGCGCCGGCCATGCGGATGACGTCGCCCTGGAAGACCTGGATGCGCTCGCGGTCGCCTTCCTTAATGCGGTAGTGAACCTTGACGTTGTCGGCGACGCGAACCTGAGGAATGTCCTCGCGGATCTGCTGACGCTCGATTGCGCGGATGTAATCCATGTGCAATTCCTTACTCTTCTAGAGGTGCCGTACCACCTTGGCCGGCACGTAGTTGAACAAACGTATTCGAGTATACACGCGCGGGTTTCTGCTGCAAGAACAATTTTTTACGCAGACAAAAAGACAAAACCCGCACATGATAACCGCCCGCCTCACGAATGAGGCGGGCGGCATGAAGGGGGCTACGCTAGGCGTCTATACCCAAAACGTTAGGCGGAGCGCTTCGCCTCGAGCTTGGCCTGGGCGGCAGCCAGGCGTGCGAGGGGCACGCGGTAGGGCGAGCAGGACACATAGTCCACATCGGCCACGTTAAACAGGCCCTTGATGGACTTGGGGTCGCCGCCGTGCTCGCCACACACGCCAAAGTGCATGCCGGGGTTGGTGGCGCGACCCTTCTCGACGGCCATGCGCACCAGCTCGAGTACCGCAGAGTCGATGGTCTCGAAGGGGTTATCCTTCAAGATCTTCTTGTGCATGTACAGCGGGATGAACTTGGCCTCGGCATCGTCGCGGGAGAAGCCGAAGGTCGTCTGCGTGAGGTCGTTGGTGCCAAAGCAGAAGAAGTCGGCATGATGGGCGATCTCGTCGGCGACCATGCAGGCACGCGGCAGCTCGAGCATCGTGCCCACGGGAATATTGAGCTCGACGCCTTCCTCGGCGGAAACCTCGGCGATCACGCGCTCGATGACCTCGCGGGTCTGGACATGCTCCGCCGTGATGGAGACGAGCGGGACCATAATCTCGGGACGCGGGTCGACGCCTTCCTTGATAAGGCGGGCAGCAGCCGTTGCGACGGAGCGGACCTGCATGAGCGGCAGATCGCTAAAGACGACGGACAGGCGCACGCCGCGTAGGCCGAGCATGGGGTTCGACTCGACCATGCCGTCGATACGACGCAGGCGGGTGCGCAGGACGGCAAGCTCTTCCTCGCTGGCGCCAGCGGCTTCCTTCTTGGTGATGGCGACCTCGAGCTCGCGAGGATTATCCAGGAACTCATGAAGCGGCGGATCGAGCAGGCGAACGACCACGTCGCGACCGGACATAGTCTTGAACATCGCCAGGAAGTCCTCGGTCTGAACCTTGAGCAGGTCGGCCAGGGCCTGCTGCTTCACGGTCTCATCGTCAGACAGGATAAAGCTCTGGATGATGTTCTTACGGTCGCCCAGGAACATGTGCTCGGTGCGGCACAGGCCGATGGCCTCGGCACCAAACTCGAGGGCGAGCTCAGCGTCCTCAGGGTTGTCGGCGTTGACGCGCACGTGGTTGGCGTGGCCATCGGTCTCGTCCAGACGAATCTCGTCGGCCCAGGACAGGATGGTGTCCAGGTCGCCGGTGAGCTCAGCCGAAACCAGATCAACGGCGCCGTCGACGACGATGCCCTGAGTACCGTCGATGGAGATGATGTCGCCCTCATGCAGCACGCGGTCACTGCCCTCGATGTGCACGACCTTCTCGGCGGCGTCGATGTGGAAGCGTTCAACGCCGCAGACGCAGGGCGTACCCATGCCGCGGGCGATAACGGCGGCATGGCTCGTCTTGCCACCGTGACTGGTCAGGATGCCCTCGGCGGCGACCATGCCCTTCAGGTCATCGGGGTTGGTCTCCCAACGAACCAGAATGACCTTGTGACCCTCGTTGGCGCGCGCGACGGCGTCATCGCTCGAGAACACGACCTCGCCCACGGCGGCACCGGGGCTGGCGTTAAGACCGCTGGCCAGCGCCTCGTACTTCTTGGAGGCGTCAAACTGCGGGTGCAGAAGCTGGTCGAGCTGCGCGGGATCGATGCGGCTCACGGCCTCCTCGCGAGTGATCAGGCCCTCCTCGACCATTTCGATGGCGATGCGCAGGGCGGCGGTGGCAGTGCGCTTGCCCACGCGAGTCTGGAGCATCCAGAGCTTACCCTGCTCGATGGTGAACTCGATGTCGCACATGTCGCGATAGTGATCCTCGAGCGTCAGGAACACGCGCTCGAGCTCCTCGCCTGCGGACTCGAGGCCCGGGGTGGTCTTGAGGTCGGCGATGGGCTCGGTATTGCGGATGCCGGCGACGACATCCTCGCCCTGGGCGTTGACCAGAAAGTCGCCGTAGAACTCCTTAGTGCCGTCGGCCGGGTTGCGCGTAAAGGCGACGCCGGTCGCGGAGGTCTCACCCTTGTTGCCAAAAGCCATAGCCTGGACGTTGACGGCAGTACCGAGCTCGTCGGAGATGCCGTGCTGTTTGCGGTAGATGCAGGCGCGCTCGTTCATCCAGCTGCCAAAGACGGCCTGGATGGCAAGGCGCAACTGGAGCTCCGGATCATGCGGGAAGACGGGCTTGCCGCCGGTGACCTCGAGCTCGGGATACAGGGCGGCCTCGACGTTATCAGAGAAGATGCCCTTGAAGGTCTCGACAAGCTCCTGAAGGTCCTCGGCCGAAAGCTCGGAATCGACGCGAACACCGGCGACCAGGCGGGCCTGGGTCAGGGCGTTCTCGAACAGGTCGGCATCAACACCCATAACGACGTTGGAGAACATCTGGATAAAGCGGCGGTAGCTATCCCAGGCAAAACGCGGATTTTGCGTCTGGGCGATGAGCCCCTGAACGGAGTCGTCGTTGAGGCCCAAGTTGAGGACCGTGTCCATCATACCGGGCATGGAAAATGGAGCGCCCGAGCGAACCGACACGAGCAGCGGATCATTGTCGTCACCGAGCTTCTTGCCACAGCGGGCCTCGAGGTCGGCCTCGGCGGCAACGATCTCATCGAGTGCGCCTTCGGGCCAGACGTTGCCGGCACCGGAGTACTCGACGCAAGTCTGGCAGGTAATGGTAAAGCCACCGGGAACCGGCAGACCGATGCGGCTCATCTCGGCAAGGTTTGCGCCCTTGCCGCCAAGCACGAAGTTCATGGACTTGTCGCCCTCAGTGACACAGGTGCCCTGGGCGTCGGTTCCAAAACGGTAAACCCTCTTGCAATCGCTCACGATACTTCCCCTTCCATGCGCTTACGCGCACGACCGTGGTAACGAATCGACCCGCCGGATGCGGGCCGTGAGGGAACTATACGGCCGGATTTGAACGGGCTTGAGCAGAGGATACGCGGTTTGGTAAACGTGCTAAAACTGGCGGTAAACGGTAGGTAAAGTTGGTTACCTTATGAAGATACCAACGCAATAAAAAAGCAGGTCAGATGCGATGTTTTTGCTAAATCGCTTTATCAAAATGCTACTAATATTAGGCGCGGCGGGTGGCTCGGCGGGCGCGAGCTTCTTGGATTTCCTCCAAGTGGCTAATGATCTCGGCAGCGCTTTCCTCGATGGCCTTGCCGTCGGTACGCACCACAAAGCAGCCTAGGCGCTTCATGAGGGCACGAGCTTCCTCGAGCTCGCTGCGCACGCTCTCGGGCTCGGCATAGGAGCCGGCAACGGCACGGGCGTAGTCATCGCCCAAGCGGCTATCGCGAATTTCGGAAATCACATCGACGGTCGAAATCAGGCCGAACAGGCGCATCGGGTCGACCTCGTAAATCGACTTCGGCGGCTCCATGCCATGGGCCAACGGAACATTGGCAACCTTGTAACCTTGATAGGCCAAATACATCGACAGCGGCGTCTTGGACGTGCGCGATACGCCCAGTAGCACGATATCGGCACCCGACAGATCGTCGCAACCGCGCCCGTCATCGTGCTCAACGAAATACTCCATGGCCTCGATACGATGGAAATAGCGGTCATCGGTCTTGTGAATCACGCCCGCAACGCCCTTGGGCGGCACGCCGACGAGCGACGACAGCACGGCGAGCGTCGGACCGATCAGGTCGACCGAGCGAATATGCAGCATGCCCAAGTAGTCGAGCACACGAGCACGAAGGGCCGGATCGACAATGGTGTGGAACACGGCGATATCGCGATGGTCGGCATCGACGCGCGGCCCCACAAATGACTTGACCTGCTCCACGGAGGCCACCTTGGGCAGGCGCAAAACGCGAAAAGCCCCTTCATCAAATTGCCCGGACGCCGCAAGCACCACCTCACAAGCGGTATCACCGAGCGAGTCGGAGATAACGATAACGGTGGGACGAGCGGTGACCGGGCAATCCATGCGGGGCTCCTTTTGCGCTTATGCGCAGGCTGGCTTACTTTTTGCGGGCAAGCTCACCGATGTTGGCGATGCCGGAGAAAACGGCCTCGAAGCGGTTGAGCAGCTTAAGGCGATTATCGCGGAGCTGCTCGTCCTTGTCCATGACCATGACCTCATCGAAGAAGCGGTCGATGGGGGCACGCAGGGCGGCGAGGGCGGCAAATGCGGCCGGGTAATCCTCGGCAGCGAGAGCAGCATCGACGGCGGTCTGAGCGGCCTCGGAGGCGTCGGCAAGCGCAAGCTCAACCTCGCCCATCAGGGCGCGGTCGTACTCCGCACCCAGCTCGGGCTTGGAGATGTGCGCAGCGCGGGCATAGGCGGTCGCCAGGTTATCGAACGTCTCAGCGTCGTTCTTGCGGGCCTCGTCGAGGGCGGCGCAGCGGGCGAAGAAGACGGACGGGGCGATGATGTGCACCGCGGAGACGGCGGCAACGGTATCGGCCGGGATCTTTTCGTCGCGGGCCATGCTCACAAGGCGGCCATGGAAGAAGTCGCGAACCTGTTGGGCGACCTCGGCGGCGTCGAACTCAATGCCCTGCTCGCTGTAGAGCTCGAGGGCGAAGTCGATGAGCGACGTGGGGTCGATCGGCAGACGGTCGCGCAGGATGTTGATGATGCCGATAGCGGCACGACGCAGCGCATAGGGGTCCGAAGAGCCGGTCGGGGGCTCGCCGATGGAAAAGATACCGGCGATGGTATCGAGCTTGTCGGCGCAGGCCACGATGCAGCCAGCGGTGCCCTCGGGCAGCTCGTCACCGGCAAAGCGGGGACGATAGTGATCGCGAATGGCGTGGGCGACCTCG
Organism: Sodaliphilus sp.; assembly: GCA_963657575.1. Lineage (GTDB taxonomy): Bacteria > Actinomycetota > Coriobacteriia > Coriobacteriales > Coriobacteriaceae > Collinsella. The sequence continues at coordinate 29,659 of CAVKNR010000001.1, read as the reverse complement.
TCGTTCTCCCCCATCGCGGTCGCGTAATAACCGCCCATCACGCCCTGCTGGCTCGTGAACTCGACGACGGCGTTGGACACAAGGTCTGCCTTGCACAGGTGCGCGGCGCGAGCAGCGTCGGCGGCAAGGTGGGCACCAAGATGGGCCTCACGGGCAATAGCGAGCGCGAGCTGTTCAATACGCTCGGACTTGGCGAGCACGCTACCGAGCTTCTCCTGGAAGGCAACCTTGGCCAAACGCTCACGGAACTCGTCGAGGGAGATCTTCAGGTCCTCCTCGTAGAAGAACTTTGCGTCGTCCAGACGGGCGCGCACGACGCGCTCGTTGCCGTCGATCACGCGCTCGGCGTTCTCGGGCTTGCTGTTGGAGACGACCACGAACTCACGCGTGAGCTTGCCCTCGCCGTCATAGATCGGGAAGTAGCGCTGGTTGGTGAGCATGGACTCGCAGATGATCTCGTGCGGGACCTTGAGGAACTCCTCATCGAAGGTACCGACGAGCACCGTCGGCCACTCGCAGAGGTTGATGACCTCTTCGAAGACCTTCTTGGGCGTATCAACATGGCAGCCGGGACGGGCAGCCTCGACCTCGGCGATACCGGCAAGGATGGCCTCACGACGACGCTCAGCAGAGAGCACGCCGGCGTCCTCGAGCACCTGCTCGTAGACGGCGGGGCTGGCGACAACGTGGTCACCAGGGCCAAGTACGCGATGACCACGCGTGGTGTTGCCACTCGTCACGTCGGCAAACGACACGGGAACAACATCCTCGCCCAAAAGGCAGCAGATCCAACGGACCGGACGAACAAAGGTCGCGTGCTCGTGGCCCCAGCGCTGGCTGCGGTAGTTGGGCCACTGCAGGCCGGCAATAGTCTTCTCGCACAGAGCGGTCAGAATCGGCGTAGCCGGTGCGGAGGGAATGTTCTTCTCGGCGAACACATACTCGCGACCGTCAGTGTCCTCGCGTCGAACCAGGTCCTCGGCAGCCACACCGCACTTGCGGGCGAAGCCCTGGGCGGCCTTGGTGGCGTTGCCGTCGGCACCGAAGGCAATGTTTGCCGCGGGACCGCGCTTGACCTCATGGACCTCATCGGTCGCAGTGGCGACGTTAGCCACGAGCGCAGCCAGACGACGCGGGCTCGAGATCACGCGGACCTCGCCATGGGCCAGACCGGCCTCGTCGAGGCCCTTGGCGATCATGGTGCCAAGCTGCTTGACGGCATTGTTCAACGGTGCGGAGGGCATTTCCTCCGTACCAATCTCAAACAGGAAATCCTTAGCGTCTGCCATGGCTTACGCCACCTCGCCTTCCTGGTCGGCATTCTCGTTGACTCCGGCGACCTCGGCCATGTAGGCCTCGCAGCACGCCTTGGCGACGGCGCGGACGCGCAGGATGTAGTTGGCACGCTCGACCGCGGATAGGGCACCGCGGGCATCGAGCAGGTTGAAGGCGTGGCTGCACTTCATGACACAGTCGTACGCCGGCAGCGGCAGCTTTCGCTCCAGGCAGGAATGGCACTCGGCCTCGTAGTCGTCAAACTTCTGACGCATCATCTCGACGTTGGCGACCTCAAAGTTATAGGCACTGAACTCGCGCTCGTTCTCGAGGAACACGTCGCCATAGGTCATGGGCGTGCCGTCGGGCAGGTAGCTCCACACCAGGTCGTAGACGGAGTTGACGCCCTGCGCATACATGGCGATACGCTCCAGGCCATAGGTGATCTCGACAGGCACGGGGTCGACCTCGATGCCGCCCACCTGCTGGAAGTACGTAAACTGCGTGACCTCCATGCCGTTGAGCCAGACCTCCCAGCCAAGGCCCCAGGCGCCCAGGGTCGGGCTCTCCCAGTCGTCCTCGACAAAGCGGACGTCATGGTCGTTGGGGTCCAGGCCAATGGCGGCCAGCGAACCCAGGTAGAGCTCCTGGGCGTTGACCGGCGAGGGCTTGATGAGCACCTGGAACTGATAGTAGTGCTGCATGCGGTTAGGGTTCTCGCCGTAGCGGCCGTCGGCGGGACGGCGGCAGGGCTGCGCATAGCAGGTGCGCCACTCGGCGGGACCGAGCGAGCGCAGCGTGGTCGCGGTATGGAAGGTACCGGCACCGACCTCGGAGTCATAGGGCTGCATAATGACGCAGCCCTGCTCGCCCCAGTACTGCTGGAGGCGCAGGATGATGTCTTGGAAGGAAAGCGATGAAGCGTTCATGCCTCTAATATCCCCTCGTCGAAACGATTACACGGTTAGGTACTGTACTATAGCGGTTTTTAGTCGATAGCGCCGATGCGGTTGAGCGGCCAGTAGCGCACAAGCGCCACAGCGATCAAATCAGAGCGATCGACGGGACCAAAGTAGCGTGAGTCGGCAGAGTTTTCGCGGTTGTCGCCCATCACCCACACGCACCCGTCGGGAACGGTGTAGGGATAGCTTACCTGAGCGCCGGGCGCTTGGACCGAAAGTGGCCAGCTCATGCCCGTCGTATAGTCCTCGTCGAGCGCTTGGCCGTCAACGACCACCTTGCCATCCTGCAGGTCGACCGTCTGGCCGGCCGTGGCAATAACGCGCTTGACAAGAACATCATGCTCGGAGGTGCCATCGGGGTTGTGAAACACCACGATATCGCCCTGCTTGACGGGCCGACCGAGCTCGAGGCTCACCTTTTGCGCCAGAATCTGGTCGCCAATCTCGATTGTGTCCTCCATAGAGCCGGTGGGCACCACAAAGGGCTCGACCACAAAGGTGCGGATCAGGAAGGTGGCCACAAGCGCGATCGCGATGACCGCGATCCACTCAAAAGCGCCCCTCAACGCGGAATGTTGCGTAGGAACCATACTCACTCCTCGCTCTGCAAATACGATGCGTCCAGGATCTCCTGCGCGTATGCGCGCTCCTCGGGCGTAAGCCGCGCCGTCTCGATCAGGTCGGGACGCCAGCGGCAGGTGCGCTCGATGGCATTCTTACGGCGCCAGGCGTCAACCTTGGCGTGATCGCCACTCACGAGCACAGGAGGCACGCCCTCGCCGTTGAACTCGGCGGGACGGGTGTACTGCGCGTACTCGAGCAGGCCACCGTCCTCGGCGGTCGAGAACGACTCGTCGACGTTGCTCATCTCGTCACCAAGGGCGCCGGGAATCAGGCGCACGACGGCATCGGCAACGACCATAGCGGGAAGTTCGCCACCCGTAAGCACGTAGTCGCCGATCGACAGACGCTCATCGGCATACGCATACGCGCGCTCGTCGACGCCTTCGTAGCGGCTGCACACAAACAGCAGACGCTCGCTTTTGAGCAGGCGCTCGGCCACATGCTGCGTAAAGGGCTCGCCACAGGGCGTAAAGAACACCACGGTGGGCTTGGGACCCTCGGAGCTAATAGCCTCGATGGCCTCGGCGATAGGCTCGACCTTCATGAGCATGCCCTGCCCGCCGCCGTACGGCTCGTCATCGACGGTACGATGGCGGTCGTGCGTCCAGTCACGCAGGTTATAGGCCTTAAAATCAAAAAGGCCGGCCTTGCGGGCGCGGCCCAAAATCGACGTGGACATGACGGGCTCAAACATCTCGGGAAAGACCGAAAGGGTCTCGATCAGCATGTTGTCCTCCCTACTTGTCCATATCGATCAGGCCGTCCATAACGTGAACGGAAATTGTTCCTGTGTCGGGAAGATCGAGCACAACCTGCTCGATCACGGGAATCAGTACCTCGCCGTACCGATCGCCCTCGACAACCCAAACGTCGTTAGCGGGCGTCGACATGATCTCGACAATCGTGCCGAGCGAGCCAAAACGCTCGTCGACCACCTCGCGACCCATCAGGTCCGTATAGGCGGCGTCGAGCGAATCGAGCTCAAAATCGTCACGGTCTGCCAGCACGTAGCATCCGGTGATGCCCTCGGCGGCCGTCAAGTCGTCAATGCCCTCAAACGAGACCAGATCGCCATCGCCCGTATCGGTGACGGATGTGACCGTGCAAAAACGGTCGCGCTTAAGCGCCGGCGGCGTCAAGGCGACGCGCATACCCGGCGTCAATACAGAAGGAAGCCCCCGCAGCGGCTGCGCGAGGACCTCCCCCTTCCTTCCGTGCGGCTTGACCACACGGGCGATGTTTTTGTACTGGGACCTCAAGGTCCTAGCCCAGAACCTCTACCTCGACTGCAGTGTCGAGGCGAGCGGCCAGTGCACGGGCGAGCGTGCGAATGGCCTTGATGGTACGGCCACGACGGCCGATGACCTTAGCGACGTCATCCTCGGCGACCGAAACCTCAATCGTAGAGGCGTCGTCACCATCGATGACCTCAAGGCTCACGGAATCCGGGTCGTCGACGATCTGAACAACGAGATATTCGACGAGATCGGCGATGCGATCTGAGAGCATTGCCTCACCCTCGAGCTGTGCAGCGTCAACCTCAGGCACGATTTACTCCTCGGCGCCCTCAGCGGCCTCAGCGGCAGCCTTAGCGGCCTCGGCCTCTTTGGCGAGCTGCTTCTTGGACTTCTTGACGACGGTCTCGGTCTTCTCGCCCTCGTTGGCGGCCTTGACCAGAGCGGCGACGGCGTCGGTGAGCTGAGCGCCCTTGGACTGCCAGTCGGCGATCTTCTCGAGGTCGAGGTTGATGGTCTTGGGGGCGGTCATCGGGTTGTAGCGGCCAACCTCCTCGATGATACGACCGTCACGCGGGGCGCGGGAATCGGCGACGACGACACGGTAGTACGGACGCTTCTTAGCGCCGTGACGAGCAAGGCGAATCTTGACTGCCAAAGGAAACTCCTCCAACCAAGCAGCTTTAGGCTGCAACTACAAACAAACAGTTGAACATAATACGCCATCGACGCGGGCAGGTGAAGTCCGTGAGACCAACTTCTTCGGTGTAGTCGAGGGCAAATCCATATCTTAGACAAGAATTCGGGATTTGCAAGCACATACACGCACCCCACATGAGCTGCGCGGTATACTCATGACATGGAAAGACGCGAACATACATACGGTTATGAGGATGCCATGGGCGTCACGCCGCCGCCCTGGACGGGACCGGCGGTGGGCCTCATGGATCTCGATGCGTTTTTTGCGAGCGTGGAGATGCTCGACCATCCCGAGTGGCGCGGCAAGCCGCTCATCGTGGGTGGCGATGCCGATTCCCGCGGCGTTGTGTCCACCTGCTCATACGAGGCGCGTCGCTTTGGCGTGCACTCCGCCATGCCCTCGGCCGAGGCAAGACGTCTCTGTCCTCAGGCCATTTGGACGCATGGGCATTTCGATCGCTACCACGAGGTCAGCGCGCAGGTCATGGCGATTCTCGCCGACGAGACCCCGCGCGTTGAGCGCGTATCCATCGACGAGGCCTTTATCGATATCACACCGGGTCGTTTTGCACCCGAAGACCCGCTGCTGGTTGCGCGGCGCATCAGTGATCGCGTGGCGGCGCTGGGAGTGACCTGCTCCATTGGCGTGGGCTGCAACAAGACGGTTGCAAAGATCGCAAGCGAGCGGGACAAGCCGTTTGGGCTGACCATCGTGCGCCCCGGAACCGAACAGCGCTTTTTGGCCGCGCTGCCGGTATCTGCCATGAGCGGCATCGGGCGCTCGGCCGAGGAACGACTGCGCCGCATGCGCATCTATACGCTTGGCGAGCTGTCACGCGCACCAGAATCCACCTTGGCCTCTATTTTTGGCATCAACGGCGAACGCATGCGCCAGCGTGCGCTGGGGCTCGAAATCTCCGAAGTCACAAGCCTCGATGAAGAGCGCGAGGTCAAGTCGGTCAGCAACGAGCGCACCTTTGCGAAAGATTTGACTGAGCGTAGGGATATCGAAGCCGCGATTGCGCTATTGGGAGAGTCAGTGGGACGCCGCCTGCGCCGTCAAGGACTAACGGGTGCCACGGTGACGCTCAAGCTCAAGTATTCATACGGAAACGGTCGCTCGGCACAGCGCCGGCTGCCGCATCCGACCGACGATGAGAACATCTTTGTGGCGGTGGCGCTCGAGCTGCTCGACAACATCTGGCAGGAAGGCATGCATGTGCGCCTGGCGGGCATCGGCATGAGCGACTTCAACCATCAGGGCGGCATCCAGACCGACCTGTTCTGCGAAGTCGACGACCGCGGAGCCCAATCCAGCGACCGTCGCGATCTCTCGGTCGCCATCGACGCCGTCCGAGACAAGTTCGGCGATACCGCCCTTTCCTTCGGCCGCCAATCCCGCTTCAACGATTAGTCACTTAGGCAAAAAGAAAGCCGGGCAGCTGCGAATGGCGCAACTGACCGGCGAACGGTAGAGGGTGGCTAAAAAAGCCCCAGCCCAAATAAGGCCCTAGAGGAGGTCGAGTGGAAGCTGGGGGGCGTCACCCCAGAGCTTTTCGAGACGGTAGAACTCGCGGGCCTCGGGGGTAAAGACATGGACGACGACCGAGCCGTAGTCCATGAGCATCCAGGTCTTCTGCTCGCGGCCCTCGATGGAAAACGGATGCTCACCGCAAGCCTCGGCGACCTTCTCCTCAATCTCGTCGACGATGGAATCAACCTGGCGGTTGTTGGTGCCGGTAGCGATGACAAAGTAGTCGCACACATCGGAAAGCTCAGTCAGGTCGAGCACCTGAACGTCCTCGCCCTTCTTGTCGTAGGCGGCCTGCGCGGCGGCGCGGGCGACATCCTCGGCGGCAACACCGCTCGCGGACAGCGAGGCAGCGGTGCGGTCGGACGTGGCAACGAAACTCTTGTGCTCCACACCTTCAAGAATCTGCTCGTCGGTCATGGTCTCGTCGGCCATGGAATACCTCTTTCTAGACAGCCCGAGCTAGTGCAGCTGGGCGTAATGGTTGTAAATCGTAATAGCCGTGGGATAAAGATAACGCCCGGTCTGGATCACATAGACCAGACCCTGCGCAAAACAGGAGAAGAACAACTCGTCGAGCGTCGACTCCCCCACCATCTTGCGCAGCGCATGGGCATAATCGCCGTGGCGGTTGGGTTCGATGGCATCGGCCACAAAGACCACCATATCGAGCGGCGTCATGTCGCAAGCGCCCACGGTGTGACGGTCGACAGCCTGAAAGACTGCCGGCGACAGCTCGGGAAAAAGCTGCGGAAGCTCATAGGCGGCAACCGGGCCATGCAAAAGCGGCGTCGCGGCAGACGGAGAGCCGGCAATCTTAATGCCATAATGCAGAGCGCGCGTGACCAGCTCGTCGTCGGAGAGCACCTTGTCCCAGTCATGGATCAGGCCGGCGGCAGCGGCATCAAAGCGGTTGACACCGTACACCTCGGCTAGATGCAGCGCAGTCTCGGCAACCCCGAGCGAATGCACGTAGCGCTTACGCTTATCCTTCATGCGCACATCGAGCAACTCGTGGATACGCGTCAAGAGCGCGCGCTCGTCGCCCTCAAACTGATCTTCTACCGACAACGTTCTCCCCCATCAATCAAAATCGTCTTGCCCAAGATCGGCATACAGGCCGCGTTTACGGATATAGCCGAGCACTGACTCGCTCGTAAGATAGCGCACGCTCATACCGCGGGCAACCCGCTTGCGAATGTTGGTAGAGCTAATCGCCAGCGCCGGAATCTGGATATAGCGCACGTCGAATGGCAATCCCGATTCCTTAATCCGCGCCCGGGCCGTATCGATGTCAAAGCCGGGACGCGTCGCAGCAATAAAGGTTGCCAGTTCGGCAATCTCATCTGCATTGTGCCAGGTCACAATATCGATAATCGCATCGGCACCCGTAATAAAGTAAAGCTTCACCTGTGGCGGGTAAAACTCGCGAAGGGCACGCAGCGTATCGGCTGTGTAGGTGACACCCGGACGATCAATCTCAAAGCGGCTTGCCAAAAAGGCCGGGTTCGCGGCGGTCGCGAGGACCGTCATGGCATAACGGTCCTCAGCAGGCGTCACCGGTTTGTCGAGCTTAAAGGCAGGAGAGCCAGCCGGCATAAATAGCACAGCGTCCAAGTCGAGTGACTCGCGCGCCTGCTCGGCAGTAACCAAGTGCCCGTAATGAATCGGGTCAAAGGTGCCGCCCATAATGCCAAGCCGAAACTCGTGCCCATCCTTGATGGGCAGTTCAGGCAATCCGATTCCACCGCGCAGCGACATGGCTTACTCGCCCTCCGGGGTCTCAACAACGTCGACTTCGGTAGTGCCTTCGGAGCCCTCGGTAGCATCGACCACGTCAGCACCCTCGGCCGCCACGTCAATAACCTCAACGCCTGCATCCTCGAGCTCGTCCTCAAACTCCGAGAAGTCCTCGGCGCCCTCAAAGTCAAAGGCGCGCTGGCAAATGCGGACCTCGTCGCCGGCACGGCAGCCGGCCTTCTCGAGCGCGTCGTCGACACCCATGCGCGCAAACTTATGCTGCAGGTAGATGACGGCTTCCTCATTTTCCCAGTCGGTCTGGATAACCATGCGCTCGATGGCGCGACCAACCACGCGGAAGGCGCCGGGCTCTTCCTGGACGATACGGAACCGCTTCTCGCGCTGCAGGCGGCGACGCTCCCACTCATCATCGCGAAGATCGACAGGCTCATCGGAAACCGCAAGTTCCGCGCGGAGCTTGGCCACCTGCTCGCCCACGGCAAGCATCAAAGTATTGAGACCGGCACCCGTAACGGCGGAAACGGCAAAGAACATGTGACCGTCGTCGAGTGCCGCGCGCTTGAGGTCGGCGATCTTGTCAGCCGTACCCGGGGCATCGCATTTGTTGGCGACGACGATCTGTGGACGCTCCGAAAGCTCGGCACCATACTGCTCGAGCTCACGGTTGATGATGCGATAGTCCTCAACCGGATCGCGATCCTCAAACCCGCCCGTCATGTCAACGACATGCATAATCAAAGCAGTGCGCTCGATATGGCGCAGGAACTGATGGCCCAGGCCACGCCCCTCGCTCGCGCCCTCGATAAGACCGGGGACATCGGCAACGACGTAAGAATATTCGCCGGCACGCACCATGCCCAAGTTGGGCACAAGCGTGGTAAACGGATAGTCGGCAATCTTGGGACGGGCGGCACTCATACGCGCGATGAGCGAAGACTTACCCACCGAGGGAAAGCCCACGAGCGCGGCATCGGCCATAAGCTTCATCTCGAGCTCGATCCAGTGCTCCTCGGCCGGCTCGCCTAGCTGGGCAAAGGCCGGAGCGCGGCGCACCGACGTCACAAAGTGCGTGTTGCCCAGACCGCCGGCACCGCCGGGCGCCACGACGACGCGCTCGCCGTCGTGCACAAGGTCGGCAATCTCAAACATCGGGGTCTGTGTCTCGGGGTCGAGCTCGCGCACCACGGTACCCATAGGGACCTTGAGAATCAGGTCCTCGCCGCTCTTACCGTTACGACGGGCACCCTGCCCGTGCGTGCCACGCTCGGCGCGGAAGTGATGCTTAAAGCGGTAATCGATCAGCGAAGACAGCTGAGCATCGGCCTGGATGACGACATTGCCGCCACGACCGCCGTCGCCGCCATCGGGGCCGCCCTTGGGGACAAATGCCTCGCGCCTAAACGACATGCATCCGGCTCCGCCGTCGCCGCCGCAAACGTTAATGCGGCTGATATCGGTGAACTGTGACAACAGAATCGCCTCCTACAAAAAAGAGGGAGACCCTTGAATCCTAAAACTCAAGTGCCTCCCACATATGTGCTCTATGAAGGGTGAATTACGCGTTCGCGAGCGGGCGTACGCTGACCCTGTGCTTGATACCCTTGTGGAACTCAACGGTACCGTCGACCAGCGCGAACAGCGTGTCGTCCTTGCCACGGCCAACGTTCTCACCCGGGTGGATGTGCGTGCCGTGCTGACGGACGAGAATCGTGCCCGTGGTTACCGTCTGGCCGGCATAGCGCTTCGTGCCAAGGCGCTGACCGCGGGAGTCACGGCCATTACGGGAGGAACCGAGTCCTTTTTTGTGTGCCATTGTGTATACCTACTCTTTCGTTACGAGTGTAATCTACTCGGCGACGGGAGCCTCGGCAACAGCCTCAGCCTCTGCCTTGACAGCCTTCTTGGCGCGGGAGGTAGCCTGAACCTTCACGATCTTCAGCTTGGTGAGCTGCTGACGGTGACCCTTCAGACGACGATAGCGCTTGCGCTTGTGGAACTTGAAGACCAGCTGCTTCTCGCCCTTGAACTGCTCAACGATCTGAGCGGTAACCTTGGCCTTGGCCAGCTTGTCGGGATCGGTGACGATCTTCTTACCATCGTTGAGGAAGATAACCGGCAGGGTGACCTTGTCGCCCTCATTGCCCTCGATCTTCTCGACGGTGATGACATCGTCGGTGGCGACCTTGTACTGCTTGCCGCCCGTGTTAACGATTGCGTACATGTTTACTTGCCCTTCATGCATCAGTTAGTGCAACAGCCGAATATAGTAGCAGGCGAAAATACCCCCGTCAACGAGTATGTGGAGCAAATCCACAAGTTCGCACAGGTATGGGGCTGACGAGTCGGCCCTCGTCGTCCTCGCATGCTTGATTCTGACGCTCGACATCGTAGGAGCAGATGGTCACGAGGTCTTGCATACCGGTGGAAACAATAGGTGCATCCACGCCCGGGGTCAAGCCCTGCAACAAAACATCAGCAGCGGAAAGCAAAATTTCCGGACGCATGGAGCCCTCGTTGTCGGCATGGGTGTCGAGCATGAGCACCAAATGGTCCGGGCGCTCCCCCGCCGTGAGCTCATAGCCCACGAGCGTGTGATCCAAATCCAATCGCTTGCTCTTTTTTCCGCGCGCGTAGTCGATGCCATGGTCCGCGCGCAGCGTGTCGATCGCACGACGCACCTCCTCGGCGCTTACGGGCGCCTCGGGATCCAAGTGCAGGTCGATGCGATACGACAGGCGCGTGAGCTGCGCCGTCAACGCCGGCGTGCGCACGTCGATGTACGCCGCCTCGATGGGCGCCAGATCGGCCGGAGACGCCGCAGACAGGCGCCCAAACGCCTCGTCGAGCGCCACGAACTCGGTCATAAACAGGTCATACCACTCGCAGGTCGACGACGTACCAACCGGTAGCGCCGAAGAGAAGCCCACGCGCATGTGCGGAGAGAAGCCCTGCGTGACGGCATAGGGAAGTCCCGCACGGCGCACGATGCGCTCAATGGTATGGATCACTTCGAGATGGCCCAGGTACTTAAGGCGATCGCGCTTGCCATAGCGAACACGAAGCCTAAAGAGCGAGGGGTTGTCGGTCAGGCGCTCACTCATGCGCGATCACCCATCAATACATTCTTGGCGTGGAGCGTGGGGCAGATCCCGCAGCCGGTGCACGACGTGCGGGTGCAGTCGGGAGTCGTGACGCCCTCGAGCGAGCGACGGTACTCGCGCTCGAGGAAGCCGCGCGTGCAGCCGGGACTCACATGCTCCCACGGCAGGCGCCAGTCCAACTCGTAGGGCAGGTGCACAAGCTCATTGAGGTCGATGCCGTTTTTGGCAGCGGCCTCCTTCCAGTTATCGAGCGAGAAATGCTCTACCCAGGCGTCAAAGCGAGAGCCCGCGCGCCAAGCATCGATGATGACGGGCGTCATGTCACGACCGGCGCGGGACAGCGCGGCCTCAATGAGCGAGGTCTCGGCATCGTGGTAATGCACGCGGACGGCACGGTTGCGAACGCTCGTGATAAGCAGTTTCTGGCGACGCTTGACGTCGTCGTAGTCGAGCTGCGGGCACCACTGGAACGGCGTGGCAGCCTTGGGGATAAAGACCGAAACCGAGATGGACACCGAGATCGAGCCGCGACGAGCCTTGGGCACCACGGAACGACCGAGCTCCAGCACGTGATCGGCCAGATTGGCGATGGCCACGATGTCCTCGTCGCGCTCGCCGGGAAGGCCCATCATAAAGTAGAGCTTCATGCGGTTCCAGCCGGCCTCGAAGGCCGCCTTGGCCGCACGGTCCAGGTCCTCCTCGGTCACGTTCTTGTTAATGATGTCGCGCATGCGCTGGCTGCCGGCCTCGGGCGCGAACGTCAGGCCGCCCTTCTTTTCGCCGGCGACCGACTCGGCCATATCCACGCCAAACGAATCCAGGCGCTGCGACGGAATAGACACGCGAATACCCGTATCCTCCAGGCGACGGTTGAGCCTGCCGAGCACGTCGCGAATGCAGGAGTGGTCGGTCGTGGAGAGCGAGGTCAGCGACACCTCGTCATAGCCGGTCTTTTCCAGACCCTGAATCACCGACGAGACGATCTGGTCCGCCGAGCGCTCGCGCACCGGGCGATACGTCATGCCGGCCTGGCAAAAACGACAGCCGCGGGCGCAGCCGCGCAGGATCTCGATAGACAGGCGGTCGTGAACCAGCTGCGCATAGGGCACGCACGACTGCGAAAGCGGATTCGTGGCGCCGAAATCCTCGACGACGCGCTTGTAGACCACGCTCGGCGCATCCTTGCCCTCACGCGGCACGGTGTAGCCATGCGGCGAGCAGGGCTCGTCGTGACAAACCTCATAGAGCGACGGCACGTAGTTGCCGGCAATGGATGCAAGCTGCTCGACAATCTGCGCGCGCGGGACTCCTTCGTCGCGCAGGCGACGATGCAGCTGGCAGGTCTCGAGCAGCGACTCCTCGCCCTCGCCGATGAGGATGGCATCGAAGAAGGCCGCGTACGGCTCGGGGTTGTACACCGAGGGGCCGCCGGCGATGATAATGGGGTCGTCCTCGGTACGGTCGGCCGCTAACAGCGGAATGCCAGCGAGGTCGAGTGCCTCGAGGAAGTTCGTCACCGCCATCTCGTGCGGCACATGCAGACCGACGATATCAAACGAAGCGACCGGCGCAGCACCTTCGAGCGACAGCAGAGGAATACCCGCCTCGCGCATGGCGTCACCCATATCGGGCCACGGCACATAGCCGCGCTCGCAGGAGATGCCCTCGGCCTGGTTAAGGATGTTGTAGAGGATGGCGATGCCCTGGTTGGGCAGACCGACCTCGTACACATCCGGGTAGATCAGGCAGCAACGGTAGTCGGCATCGGCCTTGGAAAGCGTGCCCCACTCGTGATCGATATAGCGGCTCGGCTTCTCGACCTTGGCGAGCAACGGCTCAATTAAATGAAAACAATCTTGGTATGCAACGCGCAACGGAAAACCCCTAAGCAGCGAGATCTGATGCGTCCTGGTAGGACGCCATAGGACGGGTAGCGCCCGCGACCGTGGTCACCAGATCGCGAACGCGGGAGAACGTGGCAGTGACCACCTCGTTGGCACGGCTGTAGTCGACATCGCGCTCGTAGAGCGAAACAAGCGCACGGCCCATGCCGTAGGTGCCCGCGGCAGCAGTGAGCGCCTTGACGGCAAACCCAATATGCGGCGTCTGCTTGACGAGTGCGCGGGTGACCGCGCGGATCACAAGACCGCCGGCAAGCACGCCCGCGACCTCGTAGCCGCGCTCGGGCTTAATGCCGCGTCCAAAGACGGCAGCGAGCTCAAAGAGCATGCCCACCTGCGCCAGCGCCATAACGGGATAATCGGCGCCCGGCAAAAACACCAGTGCACCGGTCGCCATATTGGTAAGCGCGCACGAGGTGATGATACGATTGGCCGCCGCGATGCGCATGAAGGCAAAGTTCGCCGCAAAAGCCGTTTCCTTGTCGGTGCGATCGAGAATCCAGCGGGCAAGCGTCTCGAGCAGATACGTCTTATCGGTTGCCGCTACCACGCCGAGCATGGGCGTGGACTCCTCGATAAACGGCACCTCCACAGCAGACTCGGCAAGCACGCACACGGGCGCGCCGGCGATCACGAGCTCCTGCACGGCACTCTCCAAGCGGTCGGAACCACACGAGAGCACCAGCACCACATCGGTATCGGTCTTTGGAGCAATTCGCTCCTCCCCCAGACGCTCGACGCGCACAATACCCGAGGTCGTTTGCGGCACAAAGGCGTCACGCACCGTCTCGGCCAGAAAGCGCGAGGCGGACGAATCCAGATAGACCGAGACGCGCACCGGCGTATCGGAATCCTTCTTAACGGACGCGCCCATCTTAAAAGCGCGGGTCAGCTTATCTACGGGAATTTTCATAGCAAACCCCTCCAGCGGTTACGCGGCGCCCGAACGATGCCGCCATATGGATTGTACGATACCCACCGTCAGCAGCTGAATCATCATCGAAGACGAACCGAAGCTAATAAACGGTAGCGGAATACCGGTAATCGGCATCATGCCGATGCACATGCCGATGTTTTCGAAGGTCTGGAACGCCCACATGCCAACGATGCCCACACACGAAAGACGCAAAAACAGCGACTCACACTTAAAGGCGACGCGAATCGTCGAAAAGATCAGCAGCACGTAGAGGCACAGCAGCAAAAAGGAGCCGCAGAAGCCAAAGGTCTCGGACAAAAAGGCGAAGACGAAGTCGGTGTGGAACTCAGGCAGAAAGCCGCCGGCCGACTGCGTCGCATGGCCCAAACCCTTACCAAAGAAGCCGCCCGAGCCAACGGCGATAAGCGACTGCTGCAGGTTGTAGGCATCGTCCGAATCGGCATTATCGGGGTCGATAAAGACCGTCAGACGGTTCATCTGATACTGCTTGATGAGCACATCGTGGCCGAGCAGCGAATCAAAGACCGAATCGAGCGCCAGAACGAGGGCCACCAGGCCCACGAGCAGGGCCAGGGTCGACAGCACCCATTCGCGGCGTGCACCGCTCATGCAGATGACGATGGCGCCCGAAACCAGCACGACCAGGCCCGAGCCCAGGTCACCCATGGCAACGACGGCCAAAAACGGAATGGACAGCATGCCGCAGAGCTTGACGTAGTCGCGAACGGTATCGATGCGACCGTTATACTGCGAGCCAAGCGTAGCAATAAAGAAGATGGTGATGAGCTTGGCAAGCTCAACCGGCTGGAACGTCAAGCCGATACCGGGAATCTTGATCCAGCCCGTCATGCCCAGACCGCCCGTATAGGACAGACCCGGAATCTTGGGCGAGAAGATCACGATCAGGTCGATGACGAGCAACGCCGTCGAGAAATTGGAAATACCGCGCAGGTCGGAGCGCCAGACCAGCACCGCCAGCACCGTGCCGATGCCAATTCCCAGCAAATGGCGCGAGAACGAAGCATCGGCCTTAAACTGCGAAGCCGACCAGATAATGATGGCACCGTAGGCGACGAGCGCCACAGTAGCCACGAGCACACCGATATGCACCTTTTGGCGAAACGTGCCGCGCGAGGCCGAAAGTTGCTTGTTGACGCGGTCCAGGCTGCTGCGAGAGCCGGTCTTGGTTGAACGGAACAGATCCGCCGGAGAAAAATCCATCGCAACCTCCTATCGAACCGAAGAATCGCCCGAGGCCGAAGAGGTATCGGGCTCGTCATAAATCACGCCGAGTACGTCGCGCACGACATGCATCGCGGTATCTGAGCCACCGCCGCCCTGCTCCAGGACGGTAGCGATGACATACTTGGGATCATCGGCCGGTGCATAGGCGCAGAACCACGCGTATTCGTCCTCGCCACTTTTCTCGCCCGTGCCCGACTTGCCGTATACCTGCGGCGTCAGGGTGCCAAAGTGCGCCGCCAGGGACGTCGATGCCGTGTAAATCACGTCGTGCATGCCGTTGCGAACAAGAGCCAAATCCGAATCGCTGTTGATCTTGGCCTCCAGGCGCTTCTTCTTGCCCTTGCCATTGTACTTATAGGCATCGCCGTCGCCATCGCGCGACACGGCAGACAAAAATACGTGAGGCACGTACTGTTTGCCGCCGTTGGCAAGACCCATATAGGCGCACGCCATCTGCAGGGGCGTCACCAGGATGTCGCCCTGGCCGATAGCAATGTTGGTCATATCGCCGGCATTCCACTTGCGGTCCTCGGCAGAGGCGTCGGTGAAGTATGACTCTTTCCACTCGGCATCGGGAATACGACCCGCGCCCTCACTCGGCAGATCGATACCGCAGGTCTTGCCTAGGCCCCAGCGACGAAAGACCTCCTGCAGGCCCTCGGGATGTTGCTCGTCATAAAAGAACGCCTTACCCATGTCGTAGAAGACGGGGTCGCACGAGTTGGCGATACCCGACTGCAGCGTCATGGTGCCGTGGCCAGACGTCAGCCAGCAGCGCTTGCCCCAAGCCTTGCCCAGACCCGTCCAATAACCCGTGCAGTTGGTTGTCTGCGTTGAAGTGTAGGTTCCAAACTCAAGACCGGCCAGTGCCGAGAGCGGCTTGATGGTCGAGGCCGACATGTACTGTCCGCTAATGGCGCGGTTGAGCAGCGGGTGCGAACCCTTGTCATCATTGAGCTCGGTCCACACGTCATTTGAGACGCCGCCGATAAAGACGGACGGATCGAACTTGGGCTGGCTCGCCATGCCCAGGATCTCGCCATTGTTGGGATCGAGACACACCACAGCGCCGTTGCCGGCATTGCTGTAGCCAGTGGTCTTGGCAAGCTCGATAGCGCTCGCCAGCGCCGTCTCACAGGCCTGTTGGATCTTAAGGTCGAGCGTGAGCTTAATGTCGGAGCCGGCCTTCGCGGGCACGGCGCCGGCCTGACCGGTCACATTGCCCGAGGCATCGACCTTGACGGTCTGCTCGCCACGAATACCCTGCAGCAGGTTTTCGTAGTAGCTCTCAACGCCCGCCTGGCCCACGATATCGCCCGACTGGTACGTAATCTTGCCAGCAGAAGCATCATCATCGCCAGAGGTTTTCTTATTCTGGGCCTCGAGCTGCTCGGAGGTAATGGTGCCGGTATAGCCCAAGATATGGCATGCCGTCTCGCCGTATGGATACTGGCGCTCGGTACGCTCGGCAATCTTGACGCCCGGGAACTCGCCGGCGTGTTCCTTGATATAGGCAACCGTGGAGCGACGGACGTCCGTCGCGATGGTATGCAGGCTCTGAGCGCCCTCTGTATTGTCCTGAATATTGCGAAGGACCGCCACATAAGGCATTCCAAGCACGTTGGCAAGATGGCGAACCAGAACCTCATCCTCGGCAAGGTCGCGGTAGGCCACGACAGCAAGTGAGGGACGGTTCTGGACAAGCGCCACGCCATTGCGGTCGAGGATGCGGCCGCGCACAGCGGGTGTGGTAACGGTGCGAGTCTGATTACTATTGGCCTGCTTCTCGTAATAGTCCGACGAGACCATCTGCATGCCCCACAGCTTGACGGCAAGTGCCGCAAACATCGCGCCCACACCCGTGGTGAGGATGGAAAAGCGGCCCTTAAAGGCGGTCGCCGCGGTATTGCCCTCGCCCTCGGTGGCGCGCGGAGCCGTTCCATGCTGTGTATCGTAGGTAAAACGGGAATCGCCTCGACGCATGATGACCAGCGCGACCACGATGGCCACAACCAGCACGATACCGGCGATAATAACCGTCATCTGGGAAGACATCTACGGGCCTCCCCTATTTGAGCTTGCGGGTCTTGGGCTTAAAGCGCATACCCGTCTGGCGTCCGCCACGTGCGGAGAATCCATAGCCGGACTGCGGCACGACGCCGGACATCAAAAACGGAATGGCAACCAGACCCGTCAGGATCGAGGACGGCAGCGCATGGCCGAAGATCGCCACGACAAAGCTCGTCTCCAAACCCATAAACAGCAAGATGATGCTGTAGATAACATTAATGACGAGCGCGAAGGCGCCCACAGTGACGCCGCGCGCACTCGGGGTACCGCCCGTCTGACCGACGGCGCTGTGCACCAGGGCAAAAGAACCCACGGTCAGCAGGAGCGACATAACGCCCACCGGCACGGCAGCGGACAGGTCATAAAACAAGCCGCTGCAAAAACCGCACACGACGGCACGGGTCGGGTCGCCCGAGAACACGCTTAGGCACACCAGGATAATCATGAAGTTGACGCGACCGCCCGCAATGGAGATCTGCGGTGCCAGGCCTGCCTGCAGCAGCACGCATACGATGGCGGCGATTACAAACGTGCGGGAGCTCATCCCCTGCTCGTGTAGATCCATGGACATGCCCCCTATTCGTTCGAGCCGGAATCGGTCGTCTCGGACGTGTCGGAACTGTCATCCGAGCTCTCGTCCTTCGTCTTGGTTGCAGCATCGCGCGACGTTCCCTGCGGCGTGCTGTTGGCCGTGCTCACGTCCTCATCCGAGGCCGACTGTTCGTCGGTCAGCGAGGTAATGACCAGCACTTCCTCGTTGTTCTCGGCCGTGGTCTGAGCGCGCACCACAATGGTGTAGTACACGTCGTTTGCCGATTTCTCAACCGACGAGACGGTGCCGAGCGGTAGACCCTTGGGGAACACACCGCCGATGCCCGAGGTCACGATGATGTCGCCGACTTTAACGTCGGAGTCGACGCTCACATACTCAAGACGCAGCGTGCCGTCAGCCTGACCCTGCAGCATGCCCTGGGCGCGCGTGTCCTGTACCATGGCGGACACACCCGAGTTCTCGTCGCCAATCAGGCGCACGGTGGACGTCTTGGCCGAGACTTCGATGATCTGGCCGATAACACCGGCCGAACTCGTCACAGGCATGTTGATGGTAAGGCCGTCGGCAGAGCCTTTGTCGATGGTTACGGTCGAGGTCCAGGCATCGCCCGAGGCACCAACGATACGAGCAGCGGTCGATTTGAGGTTATAGGTCGACTGCAGGCCGACCAGCCCCTCCAGACGCTCAGCGGTCTTTTGAGCCTCGGAGAGCTCAGCAACCTTAGAGGTCAGTTCCTCGTTTTGCTTCTTGAGCTCGTCGAGCGTGTCCTGCGACGCCGTAAGGTTAGAGAACACGTTGCCGATGGCATTGAAAGGAGCCGCCACAGCCGAACCCACAAAGCGCACCGGCGAGGTAATCGTCGTTACGCCCGAACGCACGGCATGAATCGGCCCTGCCTCGCCCTCGCGGATGTAAAACGTGAGCAGCAACACCGAAATCAGGCTGAAAACAATCAACGGGCGCATACCCGTTGATTGTCGCTTGGTATTCAGATTTGTGGAGAAACCCGAAGATCGTGCCAAATGGAATCCACCTTTTGGAAATTAAGCATTGGTCTGGACGAAGCCGCCATCAAACGCATTGGCCTCGAGCACGCGGGCACAGCCGTTAACGACGTTATCGAGCGCCGTGGGGCTGACGTTGACCGAAACGCCGGTCTCATCGCGCAGACGCACGTCGAGACCGCGTAGCAGAGCGCCACCACCGGTCAGCAAAATGCCGTAGTACATAAGGTCAGAGGCAAGATCGGGCGGCGTGGCATCGAGGGCGTCCTTGACGGCCTTGGCCATCTCGTCGAGCGGCTTGTTGAGCGCGCGACGAATCTCCTCGCTCTCGATGCGCACGGTCTTGGGCAGACCGGTGATCACGTCGCGGCCGTTGACCTCGACGTCGAGCTCGTCCTTGAGCGGCACGGCGGAGCCGACCTTAATCTTGATATCCTCTGCCGTACGCTCGCCGATGGCCAGGTTGTAGGCATCGCGAACGTGCGTGAGGATGGCCTGGTCGAACTCGTCGCCGGCAATACGGATGGACTGCGAGACGACGATGCCGCCCATGGCGATAACAGCGACCTCGGTGGTACCGCCGCCGATGTCGATGACCATGGAGCCGGTGGGTTCCTCGACGGGCAGGTCGGCGCCGATAGCAGCGGCCATGGGCTCCTCGATCAGGTAGGCCTGGCGAGCGCCGGCTTGGATCGTGGCCTCAAAGACGGCACGCTTCTCGACCGACGTGACGCCGGAAGGAACGCAGACGACAACGCGCGGACGCGGGGTCCACGGGTAGCGCTTCTCGGACGCCTTGTCGATAAAGTAGCGAAGCATGGCCTCGGTAACATCGAAGTCGGCGATGACGCCGTCCTTCAGGGGACGAACGGCCACAATGTTGCCGGGCGTACGGCCGAGCATGCGCTTTGCCTCGATACCGACCGCCAGGATGCGCTCGTCGTTCTTGTCGATGGCGACAACAGAGGGCTCGCGAATGACGATGCCCTTGCCGCGCACGGAGACAAGCGTATTTGCGGTGCCGAGGTCGATGGCAAGATCGCCCGCATAGCTACCGAAGAACATATCCATCAAAGAAAACAACGCAACTCCTGATGTGTTGGATGATTGCTGGAAAACTACTAGATCATCATACTAGCGCAAGCCCGGCACCTCACTTGCGGTGAAGCGCCGGGCAAAGCTAAATCCCATAAGGTCACTACTGGTTGTCAGCAGCCGAGAAATCCATATCGAGCGAGGAAACGGCCCAGCCGATATGGTTGTCGGAGCGCACGAATTTGACGGTGTACTCCTGCTCGCCGCCCTTGGACAGCGATGCCTTCACCTTGGCGGTCGTCTCGGTCATGGACTGATCCATGCCCTCGACGGACACGGTGGCACCCTGCGGAATCGAGGAGATGATCATCGACTTAGCGTCCTCGGACAGGCTCGATGCCAGGCAAGACTCGGCCTTTGCGGTGTCACCGTCGCCGGCAGCCTGGAACAGATCGGAAACCACAGATTCCTGGGACGGGAAGCCAAAGCCGCGCGTGTAGGCAAAGCCCAGACCGCCCGCGGCGATCAAAATGAGCAGAAGCAGCACGATGAAGACTTTGAGACCCGTGTGGCGATGGCGACGACGGACCTTGGCCTGCTTACGATCCTGACGGTCCTGCTGGACCATCTCGGACTCGGACAGCGTAAAGAAGCCGGTGTCCGAGGGATCGGGCATAAACTGACCGGTCGCGCCCGTAGGATCGAGCGGATCGACGGCAGGAGCGTCCATCGCGGGCGCCGGAGCCGTGGCCATAGCCGTCTGGGCAGACAGCGCGGCAAGCGAATCGTGCACGCGGGCAAGCTCATCGGCCTGCTCGGAGGTGAGCTGGTAGATGCCATCGGCAGTAGCAGCGTTAAAGGCGTCGAGTGCGTCGGAGGGACGGCCGGCGGCAGAAAGCGCCTGACCCATGCCGGCGTTGAGCGCACGCGTGTCGTCGCGGGGGCCGGCAAAGTCGATAGCCGTGCGGTAGGTCTCCACGGCATCCGCCGGACGGCCGAGCTTGATGAAGCAACGACCGAGCTCGCCGAGCGCGGCGGCAGGAGCCGGATTGGCGCCATCGATGGCAGCCTGACGGAAGGCAGTACCCGCGTTGGCATAGTCGCCCGACTGGAACAGCGCGTTACCCAGGCCCAGATAGGCCTTGAACGGCGTGGCATAAGAAGCGTCCTGCGTAGCAGCAGAGAACGCCTGAGCGGCCGTCGTGTAGTCGCCCACGGCGGCGAGCGCCTTGCCGCGGTTGGTGAGCAGCGCGCCGCGCTTGCCATAGGTGCCGTCGTTGAGGGCGGCGGCGTAGGCCTCGGCGGCCTCGGCATACATGCCCAGGTGCATCAAGGCGTTACCACGAAGGTGATCGGCCTCGCCCATAATCTCATCGGGAGTCTTTGCCGCCCCAAGCATCTGGGCTGCAGCGGAAAAATCACCCGCGCGGTAAGCGGCGCGGCCCTGTTGGATCAGCTGGCTATTCAAGGAAATCCCCTTTACTCGTGAACGATCTCGACATGGACGATCTCGTCGCCGGCACGCAGCTGCGAAATCACATCGAGACCCTCGACCGTGGTACCAAAGACGGTGTAACCGGAATCGAGGTTATGCTGGGCACCCAGGCAGAAGTAGAACTGCGAACCCGCGGAATCGGGGTCCATGGAGCGTGCCATGGCAAGGGCACCATCGACATGGCTGTTGCGCGGATTGGTGGCAAACTCGCCCTTGATGCAGTAGCCGGGACCACCGGTACCGGGCATGCCGTCAGGGCCCTCAAGACCGGCAGCGACGTCGGCGCCGGACATATCGCGGGTATTGGGGTCGCCGCCCTGAATGACAAAGCCGGGCACATAGCGATGGAACTTAAGGCCATCATAGAAACCCATCGTGGAAAGCTCGCAGAAGTTCGCGACATGAATGGGAGCGCCCTCACCGTCAAACTTGACCTTGATGGTACCCTTCGACGTCTCGATAACGGCGCACTCGTCGCCGGCAAGCTGATACTCGGGCGTGTAGAGCTCTTTCTTAAAACCAAACATGTGGTTCCTTCCTCGTGCGTTTAAAGCATATTTGTACGAATTGTAGCAATAAGCATGCGCTTACATCAATTGCGCACGTAGGTTATGCCGACTATGGCGAACTAATTTTAGGAACGCTGCTGCGGCTTCCAGGAGCCCACATTGGCGTCGTACTGGTTCAGCGCGCTGTTGCCGCTCTGCGCGATGGGCGCCAGGATCTCGCTTTGGTGGGAACTCATCGACTCACCATCAGGAATGGCCAGCGAGATATCCCAGCTCTGGCAGATCACGTCGACACGCTCGTACATCCACTCGGCAAGCTGCTTTAAGTGGGCGATGTCGTCCGCATAGACCGTATCGTCCTGATACTTAAGGTTGTTGAGCTCATCTTGCGTCTTTTTGATCTGGTCGCGCAGGGCGTAGGCACTCTGCGACAGCTCCTGACGGGTGGACAGCGGCGTTCGGAGATAACCGTTGTTAAAGGAATCGATGACCTCGCCGATCTGGTCCTCGTCACCGTAGGACACGATGGTCTGATACAGACCGTCGAGCCTGGTATAGAGCCGATCATCGGTCAGCACGGTTTCTTCCTGGACCACCTCGGCAGAATCGTCTTGCTTGGTATCGTCCTCAGTCGCCTCGCCCTTTTGGCGCGTGGGGAAGGTCGTCTGCGCAGCCTGGCCAAACTGGTCGTAGAAGGCAGGCATGACACCCATGGGATCGGCCGTCACGAACCAATAGGCACCGCCGCAAACGACGGCAAGGACCGCGATGACGATGAGCGGCTTGGGGATATGACGCTTGTGCTTGTGATAGGCGTCCTCGTCGGGATGCACCTTGCGCTTGGGTTTTTGAGCATCGTCATGCAGGGAAACGGGCGTGGGAATATCGACCTTGGGGATACCGAAATCCTTATCGAAAGCCGGCAGCACGCAGGTCTCGTTAGGATCGGCGGCGTCCGAAAGAACCGCGGCAGCCGAGGCGGGCGCATGAGGCACCTCGGTATCGATCTGCTCTTGCGTTAGGCGCGGAAAGCCCGCTGTGCGGCCCGCTGCCAGGTCGGATGCGGCCGCGTCCTCGGAGAGGATACCCGGAGCAGGGCGTCCGCATTTTGGGCACGTGCGATCATGCGGAGAAAGACGGGCACCGCAGCCCTCACAGAACACGAACTCGGTGTGCTCGGGACCATCGCCCGGACCCACATAGGCGTTGCAGTAGGGGCAAAACGAGGCGCCGTCCTCGATAGTCTTAAGGCAATGCGGGCAGATCACGGCATCCTCTTTTCGAAGCAATTCAAACAATCGAGGTTAGAGCATAACATCGCCACGGCCCCACAGGAACAAGGCACCAATTCAACATCGGCAGGGCGCGTAGCTACTTCTTCTTTTTGCTTGGCATCGAGACTTTGATGCCTTGGGCGGACTTGGTCACACGAGAGCGCTTAGCTCCGGTACTCTTCTTTTTCTTGGGCTGGGCCTGGGCCACGCCCTCGAGTACGCGGGCCTCGGCCTCGCGAGCGGTGCGATCTTCGCGGCGCTGCGCCATGTCGGCGGCGACGCGCTTGGCAAAACGTTCGGCCGTCGAGCCCGTCGAGCTCACCTTGCCGCCACCGCGACCCAGGCGGACGCGCACACCGCGGCCAAAACCAGTTGCGGCATGACGACGACGCGGCTTGAGCGAATCCATCATCGTGGCGAGCTTAAAGAACACCGAGCAGGTAAAGACCACGATAACAGCCAAGATAACCATCTGGCCCATCGACAGGTTGGCAATAGACAGCAGCTCCGGGAATCCGATAACGCCCACCAGGATGCCGGCGACTACAAACACAAAGAGCACCACACGTAGGGGCGTGAGAGGCTGCGAGATGCGCCAGATTAGGCTGACGCTCGCCGCGCACGACGTAAGCAGGCACATCGTAGACAGCGTGAGCTGGCTAAAGCCAAACACGCGCGCCACAAAGATATCGAGCGCCGCAGCCAAAATGACCGCAATCGACGCCGGCAGTGCACGCTTGAGTACGTTGCTCAAAAACGCACCCTTCACGCGAGCATTGTTGGGCTCAAGGCCCAACACAAAGCCCGGCGCGCCGATGCAGAAAAAGTTGATGAGTGTCATCTGGATTGGCTCGAAGGGGTACGGCGGCAGCGCGATGCACAGCGCCGCCAGGCCCATCGAGAACAGCGTCTTGGTCAGGAACAGCGAGGCCGAACGCTGCAGGTTGTTGATGGAGCGACGGCCCTCGGCCACCACGGCGGGCATCGAGGCAAAGTCGTTGTCGACGAGTACGATCTCGGCCACGTTACGTGCGGCATCGGAGCCGGCCGCCATGGCCACGGAGCAGTCGGCCTCCTTGAGCGCCAGCACGTCGTTGACGCCGTCGCCAGTCATGGCCACGGTGTGCTCGCGGCGCTTGAGCGCCTGCACGAGCTCGCGCTTCTGCTGCGGGGTCACACGACCAAAGACATGGTAGCGGTCCACTGCGGCATCGAGCTTGGCCGGCGTATCGAGCGTCGTGGCGTCCACATAAGCGTCCGCCCCCGGCACGCCCACCACGCGCGCGATCGACGACACCGTACGCGGGTCGTCGCCACTGATCACGTTGAGGGTCACGCCCTGCTCGTTAAAGTAGCCAATAGTCTCGGCCGCCGAGGTACGAATCTCGTCGCGGATGGTCACAAAGCCCACGGGCTCGGCCTCGCCCACCATATCGCCATCGGGTGTAAAGCCGTCCACGCGCGCCACCACGAGCACGCGGCAGGTATCGGCAAGCTCGGCGACACGGTTCTCGACCTGGACGAACGCACGATCAGAGAGCACAAACTGCGCCGCACCCATCACATAGGAGCCCTGCGCAAACGACGCGCCGCTCCACTTTTTGGAGGACGAGAACGGAATGACCGACAGCGGCTCAGACACCTCGACCGGGCGATCGGCGTAATAGTTGAGCAGCGCCTGGCAGGTCTCGTTGGCATCGGCCGAAGTCGCACGCGCGACGTTAGCCAGCGCAAAATCGAGCACCGTGGTATCGACGGGAACGGCCGCCTCGTCCGAGCCGGCGTCTAGGCTCACGCCCTCAACCGGCAGCGGATACGTGCCCTCGACCTCCATACGGCCCGACGTGATGGTGCCCGTCTTGTCCAGGCACAGCACGTCGACGCGAGCGAGCGTCTCGATGC
This sequence comes from Sodaliphilus sp., assembly GCA_963657575.1. Lineage (GTDB taxonomy): Bacteria > Actinomycetota > Coriobacteriia > Coriobacteriales > Coriobacteriaceae > Collinsella. The sequence goes on along the minus strand of CAVKNR010000001.1, from coordinate 4,546 downwards.
AGTAGAGCTGCTGTGCCAGCACCTTGCGGCGGGCCAGGCGCACCGTGGCGATGGCGAGCACCGACGAGGTCAGCAGCACCAGGCCTTGCGGGATCATGCCCAGCAGGGCACCCACCGTGGACAGCAGCGCCGACGAAGGCACATGACCAGCCAACAGCTCGGAGAAGCACCACGAAAGCGCGCTATCGCCCGGGGTTCCCGCGGCATCCCACAGCTCGCTCACACTCGAGGCAAACAACGCCAAACCGAGCGGGATCATGATGATGCTCGCAAAGCGCACGATGGCGTTAAGCGCGTTCATGATCTCGGAATTGACCTTTTTGACGTATTTGGCCTCGTTATTGATCTTAGCCACGTAGTTGTCGGCGCCGACATGGATCACGCGAGCGCGCAGCAGGCCCGAGTCGATAAAGCTGCCGCTCATGAGCTCGGAACCGGGCTGTTTCTTGATAAGGTCGCTCTCGCCCGTCAGCAGGCTCTCGTTCACGAGCGCTTCGCCGGAAACCACCACGGCGTCAGCGGGAATCTGGTCGCCGCGCCCCAGGCGGATGATGTCGTCGAGCACGATCTGGTCCAAGTCGAGCTCCACCTCGGCACCGTCGCGCACCGCGATGGCCTTCTTAGAGGTCAGCAGCGTGAGCTTATCGACCATCTTCTTGGACCGCATGGATTGAATGACGCCAATAGCGGTATTGAGGAACACCACAAACAGGAACGTCAGGTTCTTAAACGAACCGGTCAAAATGACCAGGAACGCCAAGATCACGTTGATCAAATTGAACAGCGTGCAGAGGTTCTCGATGATGAGCTCTTTGACCGACTTGGTCTTGAGCTCCATGTTGCGGTTGATCTTACCGGCGGCGATGCGCTCCTCGACCTCGGCGGTCGAGAGTCCGCGCTCGATATCCGTTGCTGCCATACCACGTCCCATCACGTCGCGTCGGTATAAGAAAAACCGCCCGGACCATGCGAGGTTCGGACGGTCTTACGTTCGATGGTGCCCCATGTTGGATTCGAACCAACGGCCTTCTGCTCCGGAGGCAGACGCTCTAATCCCCTGAGCTAATAGGGCCAACGTTTGGCATTATACCCAAGTGCACCACGGGCTATCAAAATAAAAGAAAAAGCTTTGCAATTCCGAGGAAGACGCGGCGCAACGGCCCACTTTAGAAGGCAAAAGCGAGTCAGATAGTATAAACTCTCATGCACCATATATACACGGCTCGCGATGCGGGCCGTTTTTGCAAAAGTTATCCATCGAGGTGAGAGGCACACCATGATTGCAATTTTAAAGCAGAGCGCCAGCGACGAGGCCGTCGGCCATATCGTCAGCTGGATTGAGAAAAAGGGCCTGAAGACCGATGTCTCGCGCGGCGAGAATGAGACGATTATCGGCCTGGTGGGCGATACGACCAAGATCGACCCGTTCCTGCTCGAGTCCATGGATGTCGTCGAGCGCGTGCAGCGCGTCTCCGAGCCGTTCAAGCGCGCCAACCGCAAGTTCCACCCCGAGGACTCCGTCATCGACTGCGGTCACGGCGTCAAGATCGGCGGCGACCAGTTCCAGGTCATCGCCGGTCCCTGCTCCGTCGAGGGCGAGAACCTCATCCGCATCGCACGCCGCGTGAAGGCCGCCGGCGCCACGATGCTGCGCGGCGGTGCCTACAAGCCCCGCACCTCCCCCTACGCCTACCAGGGCATGGGTCCCGCCGGTCTCGACCTGCTGTGCGAGGCGTCTGCCGAGCTCGACATGCCAATCGTCACCGAGATCATGGACCCACGCGACGTGCAGGTCTTCTTGGACAAGAAGATTGACGTCATGCAGATCGGCGCCCGCAACGCCCAGAACTTCCCCCTGCTCAAGGAGGTCGGCAAGACCCAGACCCCGATTCTGCTCAAGCGCGGCATGTCCGGCACGATCGACGAGCTGCTTATGGCAGCCGAGTACATCATGAGCGAGGGCAACGACAACGTCATCCTGTGCGAGCGCGGTATCCGCACCTTCGAGACTCGCACCCGCAATACCTTCGACCTCAACGCCGTGCCGGTGCTGCACCACCTGTCGCACCTGCCCGTCGTCGCCGACCCCAGCCACGCCACCGGCTACACCCGCTACGTTGAGCCCATGGCGCTCGCCGCGACCGCCTGCGGTGCCAACGGCCTGGAGATCGAGGTCCACGACGAGCCGAGCCGCGCCTGGTCCGACGGTGCCCAGGCCCTCACCCCCGATCAGTTCGACGACACCATGCGCCGCATCCGAGCCATCCGCGAGGTCGTCTGCCAAGAGACCATGGAGTAGCCCATGGGTACGGTGAGAAACGCGCGCGTTAACCAGGGCGGCCCCAAGTGCGCCGGCATCGTCGGCCTGGGCCTCATCGGCGGCAGCTTTGCCCGCGGCTATGCGCAGGCGGGCGTCCGCGTGCTGGCCTGGGACCCCGATGACGATGTCATGACAGCCGCCAGCATGGGCACCGTTGCCGGCGAGCTCAACGACAAGACACTCGGCGAATGCGACATCATCGTCCTCGCCTGCTATCCCGAGGCATGCATCGAGTGGCTCGAGGCGCACGCCCAGGCGCTCGCCGATGCCACCGACACCGACGCCATCATGGGTCCCGTGGTGATCGACACCGTGGGCGTCAAGGGCATTGTGTGCGAACGCGCCTTTGAGCTTGCCCGCGAGCACGGCTTTTACTTTGTGGGCGCGCACCCCATGGCGGGCACCCAGTTCTCGGGCTATGCACACTCCCGCGCCGACCTGTTCCAGGGCGCCCCGCTGGTGCTCGTACCGCCCGCGGTGGACGATGCGCTCAAGTTGGAGCTTTTGGGCCAGGTGCGCGAAATGGTGCGTCCCTTGGAGTTTGGCAAGTTCAGCGTGACCACCGCCGCCGAACACGACCGCGTGATCGCCTTTACGAGCCAGCTCGCACACGTGGTGTCCAACGCCTACGTAAAGAGCCCCACCGCCCAGGTCCACCACGGCTTTTCGGCCGGTAGCTACCGCGACCTTACGCGCGTGGCCCACCTCAACCCGCAAATGTGGTCCGAGCTCATGATCGACGACGCCGACGCGCTTGCCTTCGAGATCGACCATCTGATCGATTCGCTCGGCGCCTACAGCCGCGCACTCAAAGACCGCGACCAGCGCTATCTGGAGAATCTCCTTGCCGAGGGCGATCGCATCAAGCGCGCACTCGACGACGAGAGCGCCCATTAGACCACCCCATCACGCCAGGTCGAAAGGACCATAGCTTATGGCGATTACCATCGACATCGACACCGCACGCCCCTACCAGGTACACGTGGGCACCTTTTTGCTGGAGCAGGCAGGGGCGCTCGTTCGCGCCACCGCCGGCGGCACCCGCGCCGTCATCGTGACGGACACCAACGTGGGTCCCCTCTACCAGATGCCCGTTAAGCAGAGCCTCGAATCCGCAGGCTACGAGGTGAGCATATGCACCTTCGAGGCCGGCGAGGCACACAAGCGCGCCGAGACCTACATCAACATCTTGGAATTTGTGGCCGAGCACGAGCTTTCGCGCTCCGACGTGATCGTGGCGCTCGGCGGCGGCGTCGTGGGCGATGTGGCCGGCTTTGTGGCCGCCACCTACATGCGCGGCTGTAAGTTTGTGCAGATCCCCACGAGCCTGCTCGCTATGGTGGACTCGTCGGTCGGTGGCAAGACGGCCATCGACCTGGCTGCCGGCAAAAATCTCGCCGGTGCCTTTTGGCAGCCGAGCGTGGTTATCGCCGACGTGGGATGCCTGGCCACCCTCACGCCCGAGCAGTTCGCCGACGGCTGCGGCGAGGTCGTCAAGCATGCCGTAATCGCCGATCCGGAACTCTTCAATGAGCTCGAGAAGACCCCGCTCACGCTGGAGCTGCTCAACCAGGACGTGGCTCGCGTGGCGCTCATCATCGCCCGCAATATCGACATCAAGCGCGCCGTGGTCGTTGCCGACGAGCGCGAGACCAACCAGCGCAAGCTGCTCAACTTTGGACACAGCGCCGGACACGCCGTCGAGGCCTGCGAGCACTTTGAGCTGGGACACGGCAACTGCGTGTCGATCGGCATGGGCATTATCACGCGTGCCGCCGCCCTGCACGGGATTTGCGATGCCGAGCTGCCCGGCCGCATCGAGGAGCTCTGCGCCCGCCACGGCCTCAAGACCCGCTGCGAGCTTTCCGCCGACGCCATTTTTGCCGAGGCGCTGCACGACAAAAAACGCGCCGGTGACACCATCGATCTGGTGATTCCGCACGACATTGGCCGTTGCAGCATCGACCGCACGCCGCTTTCCACCTTCCATGATTTAATTGCCGAGGGCCTCGGCCAGAAGGGAGACGCATCCGCATGCTAGCCCGCATCACCCCCTCCCCGCTCAAGGGCACCGTTCCCGCCATCGCGTCTAAGTCGATGGCGCACCGCCTCATCATCTGCGCTGCGCTCGCCAACGGCGAGACGCACGTCACTTGCAACACCACCTGCGCCGATATCGAGGCCACGGTGCGCTGCCTCACGGCCCTGGGTGCCCGCATCGAGACC